>NZ_JBSGBY010000306.1:0-10072 GCF_053601505.1 Nocardia sp. NPDC004722 | reverse complement strand
GCGCGATCCAGCCCGGCAGGCGGCCCATGGCGAACAGCACGGTGAACATGCGGGTCGGGAAGCCCATGGCCCGGTAGATGACGCCGGTGTAGAAGTCGACGTTCGGGTACAGGCGACGCTCGATGAAGTACTCATCGGTGAGCGCGGCCTCTTCCAGTGCCTTGGCGATGCCGAAGAGCTGGTCGTCGCCGCCCAGCTTGGCCAGGATGGCGTCGGCGTGCTGCTTGGCGATGGTCGCGCGCGGGTCGTAGTTGCGGTAGACGCGGTGTCCGAAGCCCATGAGCTTCACGCCGTCTTCCTTGTTCTTGACCTTGCGGATGAACTCCTTGACGTCACCGCCGTTGGCCTTGATGTCGTCGAGCATCTCCAGCACGGCCTGGTTCGCGCCGCCGTGCAGCGGGCCCCAGAGCGCGTTGATGCCGCCGGACACCGAGGTGAACAGGTTGGCGTCGGACGAACCCACCAGGCGCACGGTCGAAGTCGAGCAGTTCTGCTCATGATCGGCGTGGAGGATGAGCAGCATGTCGAGCGCGGCGGCGACCTCGGGGTCGACCTCGTAGGGCTCGGCCGGGAAGCCGAAGGTCATCCGCAGGAAGTTCTCCACCAGCGACAGCGAGTTGTCCGGGTAGAGGAACGGCTGACCGACCGACTTCTTGTAGGCGTAGGCCGCGATGGTCGGCAGCTTGGCCAGTAGTCGAATGGTGGACAGCTCGACCTGCTCGGGATCGCGGGGATCCAGCGAGTCCTGGTAGTAGGCCGACAGCGCGTTCACCGCGGAGGACAGCACCGGCATCGGGTGCGCGTTGCGCGGGAAGCCGTCGAAGAACCGCTTCAGGTCCTCGTGCAGCAGGGTGTGGCGGCGGATGCGGTCGGTGAAGTCGTCGAGCTGGGCCTGGGTCGGCAGCTCGCCGTAGATGAGCAGGTAGCTGACCTCGATGAAGGTCGACTTGCCGGCCAGCTGCTCGATCGGGATCCCGCGGTAGCGCAGGATGCCCGCCTCGCCGTCGATGTAGGTGATCGCCGACTTGGTCGACGCGGTGTTCATGAAACCGGGGTCGTAGGTGACGTACCCGGTGCTGGCCAGCAGCTTGCCCAGGTCGATCCCGTCGTTGCCCTCGACGGCCTTGGCGACGGTCATCGGGTACTCGCCGCCCGGGTATTGGAGTACCGGCTTGGCGTCGTCGTCGACGTTGATGATGTTCTCAGCGGGCACGGAAGGATCCCTCTCAGGCTTGTAACCGTAGGCACCGGACGCGGTCGGCGCGCGATGCGCTTGCGTCAACGCTAGCCGCTGTCCACAACGCCCGACCAATGAGGGTGGCTCTTTGCTACCTCACAGTCACATCGGCTCGCAGGTGAGACTAGCGGCGGTCATGTGCTATGTGCATGAACCCTGGAAATATCAGGCGAGCTGGACCTCCGAATGCGCACGTGCCACCCGGTATCGCACGAACGCCGGGAACGCCACGGCCGCGACCATCATGCCGACCACGACCAGGACGCCACCGCCCGCCGCCGCTGCAGCAGTACCCACGGCCGCGGCCGCGAAACCGTGCGCAACATCACCGATGCGCGGTCCACCCGCCACGACGACGATGAACACGCCCTGGAGTCGTCCGCGCATCTCATCGGTGGCCACCGACTGCAACATGGTGGTGCGCAGGGCCGCCGAGAACATGTCCACGGCGCCGCCGAAGGCCAGGCAGGCCAAGGCGATCCAGAGCGCAAGGGTCATTGTCAGCCCGTGCCCGGCCAGGCCCACGGCCAGACCGAATCCGACCATGCCCGCACCCCACAGCACGATGCAGACCACCACGGCCAGGCCCTGCCGCCGCACCCGCGTCAGCCAGCCGGAGAACACCCCGCCCAGCACCGCGCCCGCCGACATGGCCGCGAACAGCAGGCCCAAAGCCGTTCCGCCGGAGGCGGAGTCGCCGAAACTGTCCTGCGCGATCTGCGGGAACAACGCCCGCGGCATGCCGAACACCATGGCCACCACGTCCACCGCGAAGGAGGCCAGCAGGATCTTCTGGGTGGCCAGGTAGGCGAAGCCGTCGAAGACCTCGCGCAGGCCCGCGCGGCCCGACTCGCCGTGCGGGGGGATGGGCGGCAGCTTCCAGATCGCCCACAGCGTGGCCAGCAGCGCGATCGAGTCGATGAGGTAGAGCGTGGACAGGCCCGCGAACGGAATCAGCATGCCCGCCAGCACCGGTCCCGCGATCGCGCCGAACTGCATGACCGTCATGCTCAGCGAGTTGGCGGCCGGGAGCTGTTCGGGCGGCAGCAGGCGCGGGTAGATGGCGCTGCGCGCGGGCTGATTCATGGCGAAGAACGCCTGCTGCACCGAGAACAGGATCAGCACCAGCCACGGGTTGTTCAGTCCGGCGGCGGCCTGGGCCCAGAACAGTAGGGAGGTGATGCCGGTGCCCGCGCTGGTGATGAGCAACATCTTGCGGCGGTCCATGGCGTCGGCGAGCGCACCGCCCCACAGGCCGAACACGATGAGGGGGATGAGGCCGAACAGACCGGCCAGGCCGACATACGAAGAGCTGTGGGTGATGTCGTAGAGCTGTTTCGGGACCGCGACTACGGACAGCTGCGCGCCGATGACCGTGACGATGCCGGTGGTCCACAACCGGCGGTAGTCAGGATTCCGTAATGGAGTTATGTCGGCGAGCAGCTTCACCGAAATGACATTAGCCAGGCAAAACAGTGCTTGGCTACCGTTTTTGGGCGGATGATCCCATCATTTGGACGTGAGATTTACAACTCTCGTGACTCTCAGGGGCTTCCCCTGAAACCCCTTCAATCACGGTCAGGGTTGCAGCCGTTCGATTTTCATGGCCGACACATCCGTGTTGCCCGGTTCCAGCGTCACCTTGATCCGGTTGTGCATGCGGCTGCGGCGGCCCTGCCAGAACTCGACGGATTCCGGCTGGATCTGGAATCCGCCCCAGAACGGGGGCACCGGGATATCGGTCACCTCGGCGAAGCGGTCGGCCGTCAGATCCATCTGCCGATCCAGATCCGCGCGTGAGGCGATGGGCCGGGACTGCTCCGACGCCCACGCGCCGAGCCGGGAACCGCGCGGCCGGGACTGCCAGTAGACCTCGGTCGCCTCGACCGGCACCCGGTGCACCGGGCCGCGCACCGTGACCTGCCGCCCCATCGCCTGCCACACGAAAGTGGCCGAGGCATAGGGGGTTTCGGTGAGCTGACGGCCCTTGAACGATTCGTAATTAGTGTAAAAAGTCACACCCTCGGGGGAGAGCCCCTTGCACAGGACCGTTCGCGAGGACGGCTTGGGCCCGGTCTCGGTGAGCTCGACGGTGCTCAGCACCATGGAATTGGGATCGGTCAGGCCCGCGCCGGTGGCGTCCTCGATCCAGTTGCGCAGCAAGGGTTCCCAGCCCTCGGCCAGCCAGCTCTCGTCGAGGTCGGTCTCGCGGCCCGGATGATTGTCGCCCTGATCGACTCCGTATTCGACGCGCAAGGCGGCGATGTCGACGTCGGCAGTGGCGAATTTCTCCTGGTCAACCATGGGGCAGACGTTACTCCGCGGTAATCCTCGCGTTAAGCTCGCAAATGATCGGCGTGGCTGCCCAAGGATCGGGCAGCCCGATTTGCAAGGAGAGTCACAACATGACTGCCAGCGCTGCGGTACCCACCAATGTCGTCCCGGACGGCTTCGTGAGCGGTCTGGAGGGCGTGGTCGCCTTCACCACCGATATCGCCGAACCCGACAAGGACGGCGGTGCGCTCCGGTACCGCGGCGTCGACATCGAGGATCTCGTCGCGAATCGGGTCACCTTCGGTGATGTCTGGGCCCTGCTCGTGGACGGCGAATTCGGCCGCGGCCTACCGCCCGCCGAGCCGTTCCCGCTGCCGATCCACACCGGCGACGTGCGGGTGGACGTGCAGGCCGGCCTGGCCATGCTGGCCCCGATCTGGGGTTATCAGCCGCTGCTGGACATCGACGACGACACCGCGCGGGAGAACCTCGCCCGCGCCTCGGTGATGGCGCTGTCCTATGTCGCCCAGTCGGCGCGCGGCATCTACCAGCCCGCCGTGCCGCAGGCCAAGATCGACGAGGCCACCACCATTACCGAGCGGTTCATGACCCGCTGGAAGGGTGACCCGGACCCGCGCCACGTCGAGGCCATCGACGCCTACTGGGTCTCCGCCGCCGAGCACGGCATGAACGCCTCCACCTTCACCGCCCGCGTCATCGCCTCCACCGGCGCGGACGTGGCGGCCTCGCTGTCCGGCGCCATCGGCGCCATGTCCGGCCCGCTGCACGGCGGCGCTCCGGCCCGCGTGCTGCCCATGATCGAAGCCGTCGAGAAGACCGGCGACGCACGGGCTCTGGTCAAGGGCATCCTGGACCGCAAGGAGAAGCTGATGGGCTTCGGGCACCGCGTCTACCGTGCCCAGGACCCGCGCGCCCGCGTGCTGCGCGAGACCGCCAAGCGCCTGGACGCCCCGCGCTACGAGGTCGCCGCCGCGCTCGAGCAGGCCGCCCTGGCCGAGCTGCGCGAGCGTCGCCCCGACCGCGCCATCGAGACCAATGTCGAGTTCTGGGCCGCCGTGATCCTGGACTTCGCCGAGGTGCCGGCGCACATGATGCCCGCCATGTTCACCTGTGGCCGCACCGCGGGCTGGTGCGCGCACATCCTCGAGCAGAAGAAGCTGGGCAAGCTGGTCCGACCGGCCGCCATCTACACCGGCCCGGCCCCGCGCCAGCCGGAGACGGTGGCGGGCTGGGAACTGGTGTCGCACAAGTAGATAGACCTGAACGGACGATGGCCCGCAGCGGAAGAGGCTGCGGGCCATCGTTTTACGAGCAGGATCAAGCCTTGACGACGGTCGTGTTCACGATCTTGTCGGCGAAGGTCTGCTTCTTGTCGTCCCACAGCGGCCACAGGAAGCCGATGTAGCAGGGCAGGGCGTCGATGACGTGCAGCAGACGACGGCCGAAGGCCAGGCCGAAGCCGACCGGCTGCCCGTCGGACTCGCGAATCAGCTTGATGCCGACGGTCTTCTTGCCGATGGTCTGCCCGGTGGTGCCCTCCATGTACGCGAAGTACAGCGAGCCGCCGAAGCTGACCGCGAAGGCCAGCAGCATCAGGATGTAGCCGAAGGCGTTCATGCCGCCACCGGTGCAGTTGACGTCGTAGGTGCTGCTGGTGGTGCACTCGACCTTCGACGTACCGGCCGCGCCCGCGATGAAGTACAGGATCATGGCGGGCACGAAGACGATCAGGTAGTCGATCAGGTACGCGCCGACGCGGGCGCCCCAGCTCGCATACTGTGCCCCGTATCCCCCGAACGGAGCATAGGCGGGCTGCGGCGCGCCATACGCGGGTTGCGGTGCGCCGTAAGCGGGTTGCTGCGGTGCGCCGTAGGCCGGCTGCTGGGGAGCGCCGTAGGGCGACTGGTCGTAGGCGGGCTTGGGGGCGTCGTACGCGGGCTGCGCGCCGTACGCGGGCTGCTGCGGGGCGCCGTAACCGGGCTGCGGCGCACCGTAACCGGGCTGGGGAGCGCCGTAGGCGGGCTGCTGGGGAGCGCCGTAGCCGCCGGGAGCGGACTGGTCGGCGGGCGGGTAGCCGTATCCGGGCTGCTGCGGCTGTTGCGGCTGCTGCGGATACGGGTTGTTCGGGTATGTCATTCGATTCCTTGCGAAACGGTTGATTCGGTCGAGCAGGCTACAGTCTGGGGCAATTCGGCCGATGGCATGAACTCGAAGCCGCTCTCGCCGTGAATCCTGCGGTCGAACAGTGGATTACAACAGCCCCAACAACCGTGGTGAGCTGGTTGCCGGACCGCGACAGTTGAAATAAACATGATTCGGGTCCTGGCCTCTGAGATCGGATTCACATAACCTGCATCGGTGCTCGACGCAGGACTTTCCAGGCGCGGCCTCTTCGCCGCGGGTGCGGCGCTCGCCGCAGGCCTCGTCACCGCCGGATGCGGCGTGGCGAGCGGTAATTCGTCCGATCGCATCCTGGAACCGCCGCGTGCGGGGGCCGATCCGGCCACCGCGCCCGCTCACTTACCGTTCTCCGCCGCCAACCCCGACGCGGTGGCGGCCAAGTACGCCGGGCGGCAGCCGCAGGCGTGGGGCACCGACATCGACGGCATCATCTCCGGATTCAATGCCACCGGTAAACAGTTCGCGGTCACCTTCGACGCCTGCGGCGGACCCGGCAACAACGACATCGACGAGAACCTGCTGGCTTTCCTGCAGGCGCAGCAGATCCCGGCGACCCTGTTCCTGAACAAGCGCTGGATCGACGCCAATCCGGCGCGGGCCACGCAGCTGGCGAGCAATCCGCTCTTCGAGATCGGCAATCACGGGACCGTGCACTGCCCGCTGTCGGTGACCGGCCGCGCCGCCTACGAGATCAAGGGCACCGCCTCCACCCAGGCCGCGGTGGACGAGGTCTGGGGCAATCATCAGCGCATCGCCGCGCTCGTCGGGCACGCGCCGCGCTTCTTCCGGGCGGGCACCGCCCACTACGACGATGTGGCGGTGAGCATCGTCAAGGAGCTGGGGGAGACGCCCGTCGGCTATTCGCTCAACGCCGATTTCGGTGCGACCGCCTCTGCCGCGCAGGTCCAGCAGAACATGAACGCCGCCAAGACCGGCGGCATCTCGCTGGCCCACATGCACCGCCCCAAGTCCGGCACCGGGCCGGGCATGCTGGCCGCGCTGCCGGCGCTGAAGGCCAACGGCTTCCAATTCGTGCACCTGCCCTAGCGGTCACACCTCGCGGGATGCCGCCCAGTCGACGGCCACGGATTCGCCGCGGTCGACGGTGAAGAAGGCGGCCTCGAGGTGACGGCCCAGATCGATCAACTCCATGGCGGACAAGGGGACCGGCGCCACCACCCGCACCCGCCACGGGGTCGGCTCGTCCCAGGCGCGCAGTTCCAGATCCAGCCGTAGCACCGGATCGTCGCGCCCGGTGTAGTCGGCGGCCACCGGCGTGGCGGCCAGCACGGTCGCCCGGGCCCGCCGCCCGTCGGCCAGGATCTTGGCGATATTGGTGCGCGAAGTCTCCTCGGGCGCGGGCAGATACAACACCACCCGGTCGTGATCGCCGGGATCCACCCGGCAGCACACGATGTCCCCCGGCTGCATCCACTCCCGATCCGCCGCGCTCACCCGCTGCCGCACCCGCGTCTCGTACGCATGCCGATCCTCGAGCTGAATCCGCACCCAGAACTCCGACCCGCGCTCGGCCGCCTCGGCATCCCGCGCTTCGGCGCGGCGCTCCGCCGCCGCCCGCGCGTCCACCCGCTTCTCGGCCCGGGTGCGAATATCGGCCCGGGTGTCGGACACCGGCATCGAATCAGGTTGGGCGGGTGGGGGTTTCGTGGCGCTGCGGACGCTGAGGATGGTGGCGGTGCCTTCGGTGCCGTGCAGGAGCAGTTCGCGGCGGGCGGCGTCGTCGAGGGTGGGGCCGCGGCGGGTGAGGCCGCGGGAGCCGAATTGTGAGGACAGGCGGGCCAGCAGGCCGAGGGGCGGGCGTGGCAAGGGGTCTTGCCGACGCTGCGATGGTCCGGGAGTCGCTGCCGGGGGTGCGCTGGGGGTGGAAGCGGGCGGCAGGTCGGGGGTGGTGCTCGGTCGCTCGTGTGCGGCCATGTCCATGGCGGTAAACCGTAATGGTTGTGTGGTTCGTGCCACAGCGTTACGCGCGGTTTGTGGCGAGGCGAAACAGGGGACGCCAAACGTGGGGGTCGGAAGGTTTTCAGGGCCCGGACCCCCTCGCGTACTCGGGTGATAGCCCCTTTACCCTTGTCGCCATGACCTCTGCGTTCCCGACCATCCCCGACGATCTCAAGCCCGCCGATGGACGGTTCGGTTGCGGCCCTTCCAAGGTCCGCCCCGAGCAGTTGCAGTCCCTGGTGGATACCGGCGCTTCCGTGTTCGGCACCTCGCACCGCCAGAAGCCGGTCAAGGACGTGGTGGCGCGGGTGCGCTCCGGTCTGCGCGAATTGTTCTCCCTGCCCGACGGTTACGAGGTCGTGCTGGGCAACGGTGGCACCACCGCGTTCTGGGATGCCGCCGCCTTCGGCCTGATCCGCGAGAAGTCGCTGCACCTGAGCAACGGCGAGTTCTCCTCGAAGTTCGCCTCGGTCGCCAAGGGCAACCCTTTCATCGGTGACCCGATCGTGGTCAAGTCGGAGCCGGGCGACGCCCCCGAGCCGACCTCGGACCCCTCGGTCGACCTGATCGGCTGGGCCCACAACGAGACCTCCACCGGTGTCGCCATTCCGGTGTCGCGTCCGGCGAACTCGGACCACGCCCTGATCGCCATCGACGCCACCTCCGGCGCGGGCGGTCTGCCGGTGAACATCACCGACACCGACGTGTACTACTTCGCCCCGCAGAAGTGCTTCGCCGCCGACGGCGGCCTGTGGATCGCGCTGATGAGCCCGAAGGCGCTCGAGCGCGTCGAGGAGATCAAGAACTCGGGTCGCTGGACGCCGGAGTTCCTGTCGCTGCCGATCGCGGTCGACAACTCCACCAAGGACCAGACCTACAACACCCCGGCGCTTGCCACCCTGTTGCTGTTCGCCAACCAGATCGAATGGCTCAATGGCAACGGCGGTTTGGACTGGGCCGTGAAGCGCACCGCCGACACCTCCTCGCGCCTGTACTCGTGGGCCGAGACCAGCGAATTCGCGACGCCGTTCGTGCAGAACCCGGCGCTGCGCTCGCAGGTGGTCGGCACCATCGACTTCGCCGACACCGTGGACGCGGCGCAGGTGGCGAAGGTGCTGCGCGCCAATGGAATCGTGGACACCGAGCCGTACCGGAAGCTGGGTCGTAACCAGCTGCGCATCGGCATGTTCCCGGCCATCGACCCCGAGGATGTCTCGCAGCTCACCCGCTGCATCGACTGGGTCGTCGAAAAGCTCGGCTGATCAGTGAGAACGGCACCGGTTCACGGTTTCTTCACGATCGATGAGGGACCGTGAAATCGGTTTCGCCACTGAGGCGAATCGATCACACTAATGCGGCGCGGAAGTCTGGGAACAGATTTCCGCGCCGCGTGTCTTGCCCCATGATTAACAGAAGTGCACTACTGTTCCAGAACGTGGGCGGTGTCGCGAGCCTAGCTATAGCTGTGAGGGACGCAGCGAACAGGAGGTAACGGTGCGTGAACTTCGAGTGATCGGATTGACGCCCGATTCCACGCACATCGTGTGCATCGATACCGAGAGCGGCCAGAAGTACCGGCTCGCCGCCGATGACAAACTGCGCGCCGCTGCCCGCGGAGATCTTGCCAGGTTCGGCCAAATCGAGATCGAGACGGAAGCGACGATGCGCCCACGCGATATCCAGGCTCGTATCCGTGCCGGCGCCTCGGTGGAGCAGGTCACCGAAGAGTCCGGCATGCCCCTGTCGCGCGTCGAGCGTTTCGCGTATCCCGTTCTGCTGGAACGCGCCCGGGCCGCCGAGCTGGCACAGAAGGCGCACCCCGTCCGCAACGACGGCCCCGCCGTGGAGACCCTGATCGAGATAGTGTCGGCCGCCTTCGCCGAGCGCGGCCACAATATCGAGGTCGCCGAATGGGATGCCTGGAAGGACGAGAAGGGCTACTGGGTGGCCCAATTGCAGTGGCAGGCGGGCCGTTCCGTGATCGCCGCGCACTGGCGCTACCAGCCGGACGCGCACGGCGGCTCGGTGGTCCCGCTCGACGATCCCGCCTCGGATCTGATCGACCCGGATTTCGGGCGCGCGCTGCGCGGCCTGGCGACCATCCTGCCGGATCAGAACGACGTCGCCGTGGAAGAGGCCCCGGCCCCCGCGCCCGCGCCGCGTGAGGAGCGCGCGGCCGGATACGACTCCGCGCCCGCCCGAGTCACCAAGCAGGCCAGCTCGGAGGACTACTTCGAGCAGCGTGCCGCGGTCGGCGACGGCACGGTGCCGGTGGTGACGGCGACCGCGACCGCCGCCCCCGCGCATGGCATTGGCGATACCCGCGAGGCCACCGACGATCATGAACACCGCGATCGAGCCGTCCGGATTCATGAGCGCCGCGAACGCGAACAGGGTGGC
>NZ_JBSGBY010000305.1:0-10110 GCF_053601505.1 Nocardia sp. NPDC004722 | reverse complement strand
GAGCGCACGGTCATCGGGGGAGTCGACGCCTTCGCGCCGCTGTCGCTGAACGCCGCCTTGGAGATCCTCATCGAGCTGGCCCCCGAATTCGCCGCTCCCGCACCGCTTCCCGCCCAGGCTGACACCGCGGCCGCCGACCCGCCCGCCGCCGACGCCCCGCTCACCCAGGCGGCGTTGTGGCCGCTGGTCGCCGAGGCCCTCGGCAACAACAACATCGTCGTGGCCGACCAGGGTTCGGCCTTCTTCGGTCTCGCCACCCTGCGCATGCCGACCGGCATCACCTTCCTCGGCCAGCCGCTGTGGGGCTCGATCGGCTACGCCCTCCCCGCCGCCCTCGGCGCGGGCATCGCCTGCCCCGACCGCCGCGCGGTGCTGGTCATCGGCGACGGCGCGGCTCAGCTCTCGATCCAAGAACTCGGCACCTGGATCCGCGAGCAGATGAACGGCGTCATCATCCTGGTCGACAACAACGGCTACGCCATCGAACGCGCCATCCACGGCCCCGACGCCCCCTACAACGACATCGCGCCCTGGCGCTGGGCCGAACTCCCGCACGCCTTCGGTGGTGACGCCGACTCCGTGCTCACCTTGCGCGCCACCACCGTCGGCGAATTGCGGCAATGCCTGAAAGCCGCAGCGGCGGAGCAGGATCGATTGATCTTCCTGCAGGTTGTCACCGGGACGACCGATTACCCGCCGCTGGTCTCCGATATCGCGTCCGCGCTCACCCGCGCGAATACGCGGTCCTGATTAGAAGGGCGTCGGCTTCAAGGCGTCCATGCTGTAGCCGAATTCCCAGGTCTGGTTGACGTTGGAATTGAAGGTGTAAACGATCGGAGTCGGATACTTTCCGGCGTCCAGCGACAGCGTGCCCTGGGTTCCGTCGTAGGAATGCATTCCCGTGCCCAGACCCGAGAGCAGGCGGGTCGGATATGCGAACGCCCACGCCGTGCAGTAGCCGGACGAGCCGCTGCTGACCAGCGAGACGAGCGTGTCATTCTTGCCGTTGGTGGGTATGGCCAGCTGATAGGTGTTGCTCGAGGCCGTGTCGGTGATCTCGATGGTGAACTGCGCGCCGAGGCTGGCCCATCCGATATTCCAATGGCAGTTCGCGGGCAGGGTGCCCTTGTAGACGCTGAGCTGTGGAATGAAGCTCGGTCCCGATTGTGTGGCGCACAGAACATTCGGACTGGTCGATCGTGTGTTGACGATCAGGATGTTCTTGTACACGTAGGGTGCGCTCATTTCGATCTCCTTGGTAAGGCCCGAGCACACGGACATGCTACTACCGCGTGAACCGTCCGATCGGCGGATTACTAAGGGGCAGTGGATATTTCGCTGCGATTCACAGGGCTGCATCCGTCCGGCGCGTGCCATCCGCGCCGACGCGGCGTGCCTTCCCCGGCGACCCGAACCGCCCGGCGGCTATTGTCGACCGGTCGGTTGTCTTGCTGGCACCTCCCGGCGACCCCGATTCACGGCTCGGTTCGCTGGTCTGGCACAATGCTCAGGTTGCCTTGGGCGCACTCGTGCCCGGGCACCGCCCAAATATCCGGAGCACGAACCGGTCGAGCGCCCCTCGCGGGGCCAGCCGCCAGGTTCCTCTGTTCGCGCGAACTCCAATAAGGACGGAAATGAACACCCTCGACTTCGTCGACGCCAGCTCGCTGCGCAATGACATCCCGGACTTCCGCCCGGGTGACACGGTCAACGTGCACGTGAAGGTTATCGAAGGCAACAAGGAACGCGTCCAGGTCTTCAAGGGCGTCGTCATCCGCCGCCAGAACGGCGGCATCCGCGAGACCTTCACCGTGCGTAAGGTCTCCTTCGGTGTCGGCGTGGAGCGTACCTTCCCGGTGCACAGCCCCAACCTCGACAAGATCGAGGTCGTGACCCGCGGTGACGTGCGTCGCGCCAAGCTGTACTACCTGCGCGATCTGCGCGGCAAGGCCGCCAAGATCAAGGAAAAGCGCTGAGGTAGCGACCTCCCGACCAGTTCGGGAACGGTCTTCTCAAACGCCGAGTAGCCCGGCACCGCATGGATCTTCGCGGTGCCGGGCTACTCTGTTCCGGTGGCAGACGAGAGCGAGTCGGTGACGATGTCCGGGTCGGGCGATGAGAACCGGGCGGACAAGCCCGCAACCTCGCGGACCTCCGGGACTTCCGAGAAGCCGGAGACCCCCGAGGGCCCCGATGCCGCCGAGGGCGCTGCGGGCGCCGAGGCGAAGCCGAAGAAGAAGCAGCGCCCGTTCTGGCAGGAACTCCCCATCCTGGTCGGTTTCGCCGCGCTCATCGTGGCCCTGCTGGTGACCTTCATCGGCCGGCCCTACGTGATTCCCTCGCAGTCCATGGAACCCACCCTGCACGGCTGCTCGGGTTGCACCGGCGACCGCATCTACGTGCAGAAGCTGAGCTACTACTTCGGCGACCCCAAGCCGGGCGACGTGGTGGTGTTCGTGGGGCCGACCAGCTCCTGGAACAGCCACTACAAGTCGATTCGCTCCACCAATACCGCGGTGCGCGGGGTGCAGAACTTCCTGTCCTTCTTCGGCCTGGTGCCGCCGGACGAGAACGATCTGGTCAAGCGGGTCATCGCCACCGGCGGGCAGTCGGTCAAATGCTGTGACGCGCAAGGCAACATCCTGGTCAAGGATGCCGGCAGCTCGGACTGGAAGCCGTTGAACGAGCCGTACGTGAAGTTCAACAACCCCTTCGACCCCACCCACCCCGACGTGCAGTTCAATGCGGGCGGCCGGGCGTTCCCCGAGGTCAAGGTGCCGGACGGCAACCTGTGGGTGATGGGCGACAACCGCGCCGAATCCGCCGACTCCCGCTACCACATGACCGACGAACTGCAGGGCACCGTCCCGATCAAGGATGTGCGCGGCAAGGCCGTGTTCAAGATCTGGCCGCCCAGCCGGATCGGTCCGGTCCGGGCGCAGGACCCCCAGTAGAAACGGCGAACGCGGGATAATCGATCGGTGGGGAACACGGTGAGCGCCGCCGCGAAAGCGCGTGGCGGCAAGAAGATTCAGCGGATCGACCGCGGTGACTGGCCCCCGCGCGTCGTCATGCGGTCCGCCGGTGGCAAGCGCACGCTCGAGGCGGCGCTGATCCGCAGCGGACTGGGTCCCGTCGCGGGCGTGGACGAGGCCGGACGCGGTTGCGCGGCAGGGCCGCTCGTCGTTGCCGCCTGCTTGCTACCGCCCAAGGCGTACACCTCGCTGGCCGGTCTCGACGACTCCAAGAAGCTCACCGAGAACGCCCGCGAAGAGCTGTTCCCCATCATCAAACGGCTGGCGCTGGCATGGCAGGTGGTGGTGATCCCGGCCTGGGAGATCGACGCCATCGGCATCCACGTCGCCAATATCGAGGGCATGCGCCGCGCGGTGGCGGGCCTGGATCCGGTGCCCGGCTATGTCCTCACCGACGGCTTCCGGGTGCCCGGCATTCCGGTGCCGTCACTGCCCGTGATCGGCGGCGATGCGTCGGCGGCATGCATCGCCGCGGCCAGCGTGCTGGCCAAGGTGACCCGCGACCGCATGCTGGTCGAGATGGACGCGCAGTATCCGGGCTACGGGTTCGCCGCCCACAAGGGCTACAACACCCCCGAGCACAACGAGGCGCTGACCCGCCTCGGCATCACCCCCGAGCACCGTCGGTCCTGGCGAAACGTCCGGGAGACCGGCCGAGTGGCTACCGATACGGCGTATGCGGGATGATGTCTCTACACCCAGTCGTTGGGCGACAAGGAGGACGTTCCACCCGATGAGCGCCGAGGACCTCGAGAAGTACGAAACCGAGATGGAGCTATCCCTGTACCGCGAGTACAAGGACATCGTCGGCCAATTCTCGTACGTGGTGGAGACCGAGCGTCGCTTCTACCTCGCCAATTCCGTCGAACTGCGACCGCAGAACGCCGATGGCGAGGTGTATTTCGAAGTGCGGATGTCGGATGCATGGGTTTGGGACATGTATCGGCCCGCGCGCTTCGTGAAGCACGTTCGCGTGATCACCTTCAAAGACGTGAATATCGAGGAGTTGGAGAAGACCGACCTGCGGCTTCCGGAGTAATCCACAGGCCGTCTTTATCCACAGCTCCACTGTTTTCCCAGTTCGGCATGGCCGGGCCCCGCACGGGCCCGGCCATGCTGGCTGAATGGCACAGCATCTGGCGCTCGGAGCGCAGGGGGAGGAACTGGCGGCGGGGTTTCTGCGCGCGGCCGGCATGGAGATCATCGCCCGCAATTGGCGATGCCGTTTCGGTGAGCTGGACATCATCGGCCGCGACGGCGAGATCACCGCGTTCGTCGAGGTCAAAACCCGCACCGGCCTGACCTGCGGCCGCCCCGAGGAAGCCGTCACCTACCGCAAACAACGCCGCATCCGCGAACTCGCCGCCCGGTGGCTGCGCGAACAGCCCGGCCCCTGGTCCCGAGTCCGCTTCGACGTGGTCTCCGTCCTGCTGCTCCCTGGCCGCGCACCCGAAATCCGCCACCTCGAGGCGGTGTTCTGACATGCCCCTGGGCCGCGCCTATTCCGTCGCCGTGAACGGCGTCGAAGGCCAACTCGTAGAAATCGAGGCCGACATCGGCCAGGGTCTCCCCTCGGTCCACCTGGTAGGCCGCCCCGACACCACCCTCCAAGAATCCCGCGACCGAGTCCGCGCCGCGGTAACCAACTCCGGCGAGAAGTGGCCCGATGGCCGCGTAATCCTGGCCCTGTCCCCGGCCACCCTGCCCAAGGTGGGCAGCGTCTACGACCTGGCCCTCGCCGGGGCCGTTCTCGATGCGGCAGGCGCCGTCCCGTCGAACCGGCTGGCCGAATCGGTTCTGCTGGGTGAACTCGCCCTCGACGGCCGGGTCCGCAGAGTGCGCGGCATCCTGCCCGCGGTCCTGGCCGCCCGCACCGCAGGCCGCCGCACAGTGATCGTCCCCACCGACGCCCTGCCCGAGGCGGGATTGGTCGACGGGATCCGCGTCCTCGGCGCCGCAACCTTGATCGAGCTGCTCGACTGGCTGCGCGGCGGTGGCGAACTCGCCCACCCCGAGCCGCTCGACCCCCCGTCCCCCACCTCGATCGGAGACCTGCGCGAGGTGGTAGGCCAAGACGAGGCCCGCTGGGCCCTCGAGGTCGCCGCCGCAGGCGGTCACCACCTGTTGCTCACCGGCCCACCCGGCATCGGCAAAACCATGCTGGCCCAACGCCTCCCGGGCCTGCTGCCGCCCCTGCGGGAGCGGGATTCCCTGGAGGTGACCGCGATTCATTCGGTGGCGGGCACGCTGTCCGACGACGCCCCGCTGGTGACCGCGCCGCCGTTCGTGGCTCCTCACCATTCGTCGTCGGTGGCGTCCATGATCGGTGGCGGTTCGGGTTCGGCCCGTCCGGGGGCCGCGAGTTGTGCGCATCGTGGCGTGCTGTTCCTCGACGAGTGCGCGGAAATCAGCACCAAGGTGCTGGAGGCCCTGCGAACTCCGTTGGAGGAGGGCGAGGTTCGTATCGCGCGGCGTGATGGGGTGGCGCGCTATCCCGCACGCTTTCAGCTGGTCATGGCGGCGAATCCATGTCCGTGCGCACCGGCCCGGGATATCGATTGCATTTGTGCGCCATTGGCTCGCCGTCGCTATCTCGGCAAACTCTCCGGCCCGCTCATGGATCGGATCGATCTGGCGGTTCAGATGCACGCGCAAGCGGCGGGGGCGTTCAGCGGCGACGAGGTCGAATGCAGCGAGGTCGTCCGTGCCCGAGTGACCGCCGCGCGCGAGGCCGCGTCGAAACGCTGGGCCGATCTCGGCATGTCGACCAATGCCGAGGTCCCGGGACATGTACTGCGCCAGCGCTTCCGGCTTCCGCGCGAGGCGCTCGCTCCGGTGGAGAACGCGCTCAAGCACGGGCGCATGTCCGCGCGCGGCGCCGACCGCGCCATCCGGGTCGCCTGGACCATTTCGGACCTGCGTGGCGGCGAAATGCCGAATGCCCACGACATTCTGCAGGCCCTGAGCTTCCGGCAGCGAGGTGTGGCATGAATGCCGATGAGCGGCGGTTGGCTTGGGTGTATTTGTCGCGGGTGGTGGAGGGGCCTTGTGCGGCGTTGTCGGGGTTGATCGGGGCGGTGGGGGTGGTGGAGGCGGCTCGGGCGGTGCGGGAGTGTGCGTTGCCGGAGGTGTTGCGGGGGCCTACCGAGTTGCGGCGGGGGATTGATAGGGCGGAAGCGGATTTGGCGCATATCGAGCGGCTCGGTGGGCGGGTGGTGACGCCGGATGATGCGGAGTGGCCTGCGTGGCGGCTGCTGGGGTTGGGGCAGTTGGATCCGGGTTATGACGCGGATGGGGCTGTGCCGCTTGTGTTGTGGGTGCGGGGGAAGCGATCGCTGCTGGAGGCCACCGAGAAGTCGATCGCGGTGGTGGGGGCTCGGTGCAGTACCGGGTACGGGAATCATGCGACGGGGGAGATCGCGGGGGAGCTGGCCGCGCGTGGATGGACGGTGGTGTCCGGGGCGGCATTCGGGATCGACGGGATGGCGCATCGGGCGGCGCTGGCGGTCGGTGGGGTGACGATTGCGGTATTGGCCTGCGGGCCAGATAGGCCGTACCCGGTGCAGCATGATCATCTGCTTGCCGAGATCGCCGATACCGGGTTGGTCGTCACCGAGTATCCGCCCGGCACCTCCGCGCGCAAGCACTACTTCTTGGCGCGCAATCGCCTGATCGCGGCGCTCGCGGACGGAGTCGTGGTGGTGGAAGCCGGAATTCGCAGCGGGGCGCGGAACACGGTGAAATGGTGTCGGCGGTTGGGGCGTCCGGCCATGGCGGTTCCGGGGCCGGTCACTTCCGCGGCGTCGGTGGGCTGCCATCGGATGATCCGGGAGGGTGAGGCTTTCATCGTCACGCGGGCCGAGGACATTCTCGATGAGGCGGGGCCGCTGCGGCTTTCGCTGCCGGGAGCGGTCCCGCCGAATCCGGAGGACAACCTCTCGGGTGACGAGGCGCTCGTGTACGCGTCGTTGCCCGGCACCGGGTCCCGGCTGCCGCGCGCCGTGGTCACCGATACGGGGTTGTCACTGCCGGTGGTGCGAGCCACGTTGTCGGCCTTGGAGATCGCCGGGTTGGTCGGCTGCGATGGGAACGGCTGGTATCGCAGCGCGGCGACGACGTCCAGCGCGGCCATCGCTGCCGACCACGATAGGCATCGGTGATCTCGTGGGATCCGGATTCTCAGTCGGGCAGACCGGCCAAGCGGTGCGGGGCGAGCAGTTCGGCGACGGTCTCGGGGGCGAGCAGTCCGAGTTCGGTGGCCACCTCGGCGACCGGCTGCCCGGTGCTCAAGGCGTGCTTGGCGATCCGAGCGCTGGCGGCGTAACCGATGTGCGGGGTGAGCGCGGTGACGATGCCGATGGAGCGGTTCACGCCCGCTTCCAGATGGTCGCGGTGCGCGGTGATGCCGTTGACGCAGCGGGTGGCCAGGGTGTCGGCGGCAGCGGTCAGGTGGGCGGTGGTGCGCAGCAGGCTGTAGGCGATGATCGGCTCGAAGGCGTTGAGCTGGAACTGCCCGCCCTCGGCGGCCATGGTCACCGTCAGGTCCGCGCCGATGGCCTCGAAGGCGATCTGGTTGACGGTCTCGGGGATCACCGGATTCACCTTACCGGGCATGATCGACGAGCCCGCCTGCACCGCCGGCAGCGTGATCTCGCGCAGCCCGGTGATCGGCCCGGAAGCCATGAGCCGCAGATCATTACAGGTCTTGGACAGCTTCACCGCCACCCGCTTGAGAATGCCCGACACCTGCACGAACGCACCGCAATCCTGGGTGGCCTCGATCAGGTTCTCGGCCGGAACCACCTGCTCCCCGGTGAGCTCGCCCAGCCGCGCGCAGGCCAGCGCGGGATACAGCGGATGCCCGTTGATCCCGGTGCCGATGGCGGTGCCGCCGAGATTCACCTCGCGCAGCAGCGCCGTGCCCTCCGCCAGCCGCGCGCAGTCCTCGCGCAGCATGATCGCGAAGGTGGCGAACTCCTGTCCGAGGGTCATGGGCACCGCGTCCTGCAACTGGGTGCGGCCCATCTTGATGACATCGCCGAATTCGGCCGACTTACGCGCGAATTCGTCCGCGAGCCGCTCCAACGCCGCGATCAGCAGCCGGATGTGCGCGATGACGGCGAGCTTGACCGCGGTCGGGTACACATCATTGGTCGACTGGCCGAGATTGACATGGTCGAGCGGATCGAGCTCGGCGTAGTCGCCGCGCCCGCGGCCCAGCAGCTCCAGCGCGCGATTGGCGATGACCTCGTTGGCGTTCATATTGGTCGAGGTCCCCGCACCGCCTTGAATGGGATCGATGGGGAACTGCTCGTGCAATGCCCCACCCCGGATTTCGGTGCAGGCGGCCTCGATGGCGTCGGCGCGCCGCTCATCGAGCAGCCCGAGCTCCCGATTGGCCTGGCAGGCGGCCTGTTTGACCGCGGCCAGGGCGGTGATGAGCGCCGGATAGTTCCCGAGGCGCTCCCCGGAGATGGCGAAATTGTCGAGGGCGCGCGCGGTGTGCACACCCCAGAAGGCGTCCCGAGGCACCTCGCGGGCGCCCAGCGAATCGTGTTCGGTGCGGGTCTCGGTCATGGTCGGCTCCATCCGATCGGCTTGTGGCTGGCGGGGAAGAGAAGGGAACGGGCAGGCGGGAACTCAGTGGCCCGCCGGGGTTTCGGTGAGTTCACCGAGCAGATTGGTCGTCATCCATCGGCCGATCTCGCTCGCGGGGAGTCCGAGGCCGGCGAGGTACGCGAGTTTGGCCAGCGCGGCCTCCCGGGTCAGATCGCCGCCCCCGATCGCGCCCGCGGCGAGCAGCGCCCGTCCGGGCTGATACAGGCTCAGGTCGACAGATCCGCTGTCGCAGTGCGTGATCACCACGACGGGTGTGCCGCGCTCGGTCGCCTTGCGGATCGCGTCGACCGCCGCCGCGGAGGCGGGCATGGTTCCGGCTCCGTAGCATTCGAGCACCACACCACCGTGATAGATGCGCAGCGCGGCATCGAGCAGATCGGTGTCCATCCCGGGGAAGACGGTGAAAAGACCGACGGGGGAGGGCGTTTCGGCCTTCGCCGCCCCGATCGGCGACGTGATCGGGGCCGGTGGCGGGGTGTGCGGACGCACGGTGACGAAACCGTCGCGTCCGTGGCTGCTGCGCTTGCTGGCCCGCACGGCCGGATGCAGCCGCGACCCGAAGGCGATGAACGTGCCCGAAGCGGGCCGGGTGGCAATCGAATCCAGGGCCAGCAGCAGATTCTCCCCGGCGTCGCTGCCCGGCTGCCCGAGTGGGATCTGCGCACCGGTCAGCACCACCGGGATGGCGAGGTCGCCCAGTTCGAAGGCGAGGCGTGCGCCCGTGTAGGCCATGGTGTCGGTGCCGTGGATGAGGATGACGCCGTCGGGTGGGGCGCCGCCGCCGGTCCGGGTGGCTCGCAGCGCGGCGCGCACCTGCTCGGCAATGACCCCGACGGTCTCGGGACCGGCATGGGCACTGTCGATGACCTGCTCGAGTTCGCGGTAGCGGAACTCCACCGGAATCCCGAACCGGTCGGTGTACGCGTCGATCAGCTCGGCCACATCGCCGCCGATCCCGGTGCGCGGGCGCAGCCCGTCCCCGCCGTCGACCATGCCGAAGGTGCCTCCGGTGTACAGGATTTCGACGCGCAGAACCGCGAGATCCAGAGTCACCGTGTCGTGGACGATGTCAGTCACGGCGCGGTCTTCCCTTCCGGGGCAGTGGAATCGAGGTTCGCGAGGACATCGGGGTTCAGTCGCCCGCGCACCCGGTACCACCCCGCCACCATGGCGATCACCACGACCAGGAACGCCGCCAGCGTGATGCGCCCGACCTCGGCGTCGAAGAACATCAGCACCACGACGGCGACCAGGAATCCGAGGGTGAGCACATTGAGCACGGGTGCGTACGGCAGCCGGAATTCCGGCCGGGTGTATTCGCCCCGCCCGGCGCGGCGCACGAAGATCCAGTGGCACACCATGATCGAGGCCCAGGTGCCCACGATGCCGAGTCCGGCCAGGTTGAGCACGATCTCGAAGGCCTTCTGCGGCACCAGCAGATTCAGCACCACACCCG
>NZ_JBSGBY010000304.1:0-10122 GCF_053601505.1 Nocardia sp. NPDC004722 | reverse complement strand
GTGACGGCTCCGAAATCTCCGGGTCGTGTTCGTGACGCGATGGTCACGCGGCCGCAGGCGGGTGGGGTGAAGGTGACGTTGCCGGACGGGAGTGTGGTGGAGGCGCCGAATGAGCGGGCGGCGGAGGCGGTGCGGAAGGCGTTGAGCCAGGTGGGGACGCCTTATGTGTGGGGTGGGGAGCAGCCCGGGGTCGGGTTGGATTGCAGCGGTCTGACACAGTGGGCGTATGCGCAGGCGGGTGTTTCGCTGCCGCGGCTGGCGCAGGAGCAGAGGTTCGGGCACCCAAGGATCGGTCCAGGGGACTTGATGCCGGGCGATCTGGCGGTGTGGAGCGGGCACGTGGCGATGGTGATCGGGAACGGCCAATTGGTGGAGGCCGGTGATCCCGTGCAGATCGGACCGATACGAACGGAGAACTCGGGCATGCGGTTCCTCGGTTTCTACAGGCCCACGGCATGAGCGCGGGGCCTGTCTCATGAGCGCGGAACAGGTGCCGGCGGTGACGACGGCGGCGTCCGCCAATCGCTCGGGCACGGTGACGGTGCGCGCCACCGACCAGGGCATGCCGGTGGAGATCCAGTTCGAGCGGGGCGAATACCGCTACGGCGCACAGGCTCTGGCCGACGAGATCCTGCGGCTGACCAAGCGCTCGGCGATGGTGGCGCGGTCGCGGCGGCGCGAGCTGCTGGCCGAGGCGGGCGTCCCGGAGGCGGTGCTGGATCGGCTGGGCCTGCCCACCCGGCACGCGGTGGTGGACGAATTGGATCGGCTCGACGAGGCCGATACCGGACAGACCAGTTGGCTGCGGAATTCATGATCCGGGCCACGCGGAGCGGTTGGAACGCGGCGGCGCGGGTATTCCGGCCCCGGGCCGGAAGGAGCTCACGATGAGTGCTGAGATGGATGCGCTGCTCGATCGCGTGAACCAGCAGTTGGCCACGCTGGAGGCGACCCTGCACGGATTGTCGCAGGTGCGGGCCCGTTTCAGCGCCGAGGATCGGACGGTCACGGCCGAGGTCGACGCCGATGGCGCGCTGACCGGACTGTGGCTGGCCGAATCCGTGACCTCGCGTTCTCCGGCGGAACTGTCGCGGCTGATCCTGTGGGCGTGCCAGCAGGCGGCCATGGAGGCGACCGCGCAGCGCGCCCGAATCGTGGCCCGCTTGAACGAGTCCCTGAGTCCCGGCGAAAAGATTTCGGGAAGCATTGGGGGCAGCCCGGATAGTGCCTGACGCGACGACTGGATAGGCTCTCCGTCATGGCTTCTGGAGACATCGTCCCGATCGCACTCGGCCTGACCAAAGGCGATCTTGTCACCCTCTGGGCACCCCGCTGGCGAGACGGCGACGATGAGTGGCAGGCGTTCCTCGGACACGAGGAAGACCTGTACGGTTTCGAGTCCGTCGCCGAGCTGGCGGCGTTCATTCGTACCAACTCCGAAAACGACCTGGTGGATCATCCCGCGTGGAAGATCATCGCCGGTTTGTCGGCGGCCGAACTGGAGCCGGAGGAGCAGTACGTCTTCGATCTGGTCGGCGTGCCCGAGCTGGCCGCCGACGACCCGGACCCGGAGGTGGTCTCCGAGCTCGAGGAGACCCTCGAGATGGTCCGCAATATCGGTGACGTCTGCGAACTCGACACCGTCACCAAGTTCTTCGGCTCGCATCCGGTGCTCGGCGCGCTGCCCGGCGGCGTGAGCGCCTTCCTCGGCCGCGAGGGCGAGGAGCTGTGGGACCAGATCGGCGCGGCCATCGCCAAGGACTGGGAGAAGGTCATCGACGCCATCGACTCGGTGGTGACGATTCCCGAGGTGGACGCCGACGCGGTGTCGGTCGCGGAGGCCGAACTGCTTGCGGCGCAGGAGAACATCGTCGACGCCGAGGACGCGGCCGAGAGCGATGACGACGAGATCGAGCCCGTCGACCTGGACGAGGACGAGGAGGACGACGAGGAGCTGTCGTTCTGGCACGAGGTCGGCATCGACCCGGTCCAGATCATCACCTCCGAGGGCACCTTCTTCACCCTGCGCTGCTACGTCGACGACGAGCCGATCTTCCTGGGCAAGGACGGCAGCATCACGGTCTTCGGTTCCGAGCGCGCCCTGGCCCGCTACCTGGCCGACGACCACGACCACGACCTGTCCCGGGTGAGCACCTACGGCGAGGTCCAGACCGCCGCCGTGGACGGCTCCCTCGACGTCGAGGTGGACGAGGAGAACGTCTACGTCCTCCCCGGCCTCTCCGAGGACCTGGCCACCGGTCCCAAGGCCGTCGACACCGACCAACTCGACCTGGCGGTCGAGTTGTTCACCGACGCAGCCGATTACGCCGAAGACGACTCCGTCGAGTCCGCCCTCGCCGTTTCCACTCCCCTGGGCTGGTACGTCTCCTACCTGCTGAACCCGGACCCCACCCGGATGGCCCCCAATCCCCCGTTCGAGGCCGAGTCCGAGTCCTGGAAGGCCCTCGAAGCGGCCTTCGAGTCCCGTCTCGAAAAAGCCTGACCTGAAACATGATTCGGGCCGCACCTACGGGTGCGGCCCGAATTGTTCTGCGGGACGGATTATCCCAGCAGGACCGCGTAACCCGGCTTGATGACCTCGTCGATCAGGCGGAGGCGTTCGGGGAACGGGATGAACGCCGACTTCATGGCGTTGATGGTGAAGCGTTCCAGGTCGGTCCAGCCGTAGCCGAAGGTCTCGGAGAGTTTGAGCATTTCGTTGCTCATGGTGGTGTCGCTCATGAGGCGGTTGTCGGTGTTCACCGTGACGCGGAAGCGCAGGCGGGCCAGCAGGTCGAAGGGGTGCTTGTCGATCGAGGGCACCGCGCCGGTCTGGACGTTGGAGGACGGACAGAGTTCCAGCGGGATGCGCATGTCGCGGACGTAGTTGGCGACCACGCCCAGTTTGGGGCCCTCGGGTGAGTCGGTGATGTCGTCGGTGATGCGGACGCCGTGGCCGAGGCGTTCACAGCCGCAGAAGGCGACGGCCTCATGGATGGACGGCAGGCCGAAGGCTTCACCGGCGTGAATCGTGAAGTGCGCGAGGTTGGCTCGCATGTAGTCGAAGGCGTCGAGGTGGCGGCTGGGCGGGTACCCGGCCTCCGCGCCCGCGATGTCGAAGCCGCCGACGCCGCGATCGCGCCAGCGCACGGTGAGCTCGGCGATCTCGCGGGAGCGGGCGGCGTGGCGCATGGCGGTGAGCAGGCAGACCATGCGGATCGGGGTGCCCGCGGCGGCCGCGGCCGCTTCGCCCTCCCGGAATCCGGCGATGGTGTGCTCGACCACCTCGTCGAGGGTGAGGCCGTTCTCCAGGTGTTGTTCGGGCGCGAAACGTACCTCGGCGTAGACGACGCCGTCGGCGGCGAGGTCCTCGGCGCATTCGCGCGCCACCCGGCGCAGGCCCTCGGGGGTCTGCATGACGGCGACGGTGTGCGCGAAGGTTTCCAGATAGCGTTCCAGGGATCCGCTGTCGGCCGCGTCGCGGAACCAGGTGGCCAGGGTTTCGGCGTCGCCTGCCGGTAGCTGGTCGTAGCCGCAGGCGTGGGCGAGCTCCAGCACGGTCGCGGGGCGCAGCCCGCCGTCCAGGTGATCGTGCAGGACCGCCTTGGGAGCCTGGCGGATCGAGGCGAGAGTGAGGGGCGTCGGTCCAGTCATGTAGCAACGTTAGCCGCATTCCCGTTCTGCGGCAGGGTGGTTGATGCGAGTCACCCGATAGTTCGGTCTGTCGTTGCCCTCACGTTGCTGATTGGTCGATCAGCGGGCCGACCGGTCGGCTAGCGGGCGCAGGCCACGCCCGTCCCGTTCGGGTCGAGGTAGGCCGAATAGCCGGGCTGCCCTTCGTAGATGGGTCCGCCGCCGCGCTCCCACACCTGCTCGCAGCTGCTGTAGATGGGGTCGGGCTTGGCCTTCTTGTCGGCCTTGGGCGGGGTGGCGTCGCCCCGGGCCAGCGAGTTGGGTTCGTAGCCGCCGGAGTCGCCGCCACCGACATTGTCGGCCGGATTGGCCTGCGCGACCGCCGCGGTCGACCAGCCCACCGGTGCGATGGCCCCCAGCGGCATGACGATGCCGAAGACGCCCAGCGCCGCGAGGGTCGCGGCGCGAGCCCGGAAATTGCGTGTCTGCTTCACGATCCCAGGCTAGGCCGATTCGGGCGAAGCGGTCAGGCGGTGATGCGGCCGAGGATGAGTTGCTGCGGCCGCGGCTCGGCGTCGGCGATCGTGAACGAGTCGCGCAACAGCTCCAGAGCCGCCGGGAACGCCTCGGGCGTATCGGTGTGCAAGGTCAACAGCGGCTGCCCCGCGGCGATGGAATCGCCTGGCTTGGCGTGCATTTCGATGCCCGCCCCGGCCTGCACCGGATCGCCTTGCCGGGCCCGGCCCGCCCCCAGCCGCCAGGCGGCCAGCCCGACATCGAGCGCGTCCAGCCGGGTTAGCGTCCCGGCGGCGGGGGCGCGCAGAGTTTCGGTATGGCGGGCTTGCGGCAGGGCCGCGTCCGGGTCGCCGCCCTGGGCGCGCACCATGGCCCGCCACTGGTCCATGGCCCGCCCGTCGGCGAGCACGTCGGCGGGGTCGATATCGTCGATTCCGGCCTGGGCCAGCATCTCCCGGGCCAGCGCGAGGGTGAGGTCGACGACGTCGGCGGGGCCGCCCCCGGCCAGCACGTCCAGGGATTCGCAGACTTCGAGGGCGTTTCCGGCGGTGTGGCCGAGCGGGGTGTCCATGGCGGTCAGCAGTGCCACGGTCTCGACTCCGGCGTCCGTGCCGAGTTCGACCATGGCGGTGGCGAGTTCGCGCGCCTGGTCCAGCTCCTTCAGGAACGCCCCGCGCCCGACCTTCACATCCAGCACCAGCGCCCCGGTGCCCTCGGCGATCTTCTTGCTCATGATGGAGCTGGCGATCAGCGGGATGGATTCCACCGTCCCGGTCACGTCGCGCAGCGCGTAGAGCCGTTTGTCGGCGGGCGCGAGGTCGGCCCCCGCCGCGCACACAACGGCCCCGATCGCGGGGTCCGCCAGCAGTTCCCGCATCCGTTCGACCGGAATGTCGGCCTGCCAGCCGGGAATCGCCTCCAGTTTGTCGAGTGTGCCGCCGGTGTGGCCCAATCCGCGGCCGGACAGTTGCGGCACGGCGGCCCCGCAGGCCGCGACCAGCGGCGAGAGCGGCAGCGTGATCTTGTCGCCGACACCGCCGGTGGAGTGCTTGTCCACGGTGGGCCGCCCGAGATCGCTGAAGTCCAGGCGCTTGCCCGAGTCGATCATGGCCTGGGTCCAGCGCGCGGTCTCGCGGCGTGTCATGCCGCGCCACACGATGGCCATGGCGAGCGCGGACATCTGCTCGTCGGCCACCTCCCCGCGGGTGAACGCGTCCACCACCCAATCGATCTGCGCGTCGCCGAGTTCACCGCCGTCGCGCTTGGCCCGAATCACGTCCACCGCCGAGTGCACCGTCACGACCTCCACCCTGGCACGCGTACCCCGGCACTTCCATGTAAAACCCGGTGCGCCACGAAGATCAGGAGTTATAGCGGTCCGGCACCGACGGTCAGAGCTGACCGGCGCTGAGGTCGTCGGGTCCGAAGGAGTCCGGCAGCAAGGTGTTCAGCGGGACGGCGCCCTTGTGGTGATCTACGAGCAACTCGCCGCCGCCGTGCTCGAGCAGGATCTGCCGGCAGCGCCCGCAGGGCATGAGCACGGCGCCTCGGGAGTCGCAGACGGAGACCGCCAGCAGGCGCCCCCCTCCGGTCGAAATCAAGTTACCGACCAGTACACATTCGGCGCAGAGGCCCAAACCGTATGAGATATTTTCCACATTGCAGCCGCTCACCACGCGGTCGTCGGCGGTGAGAGCCGCCGCGCCGACGGGGAATCGGGAGTACGGGGCGTATGCCCCTTGCATAACCTCAAATGCCTTGTAGCGCAGGGCTTTCCAGTCAATTTCCGACAATTCGGACCATCCTCCTATGGACGTGACCGTACCCGCGTGATACGCGTTTCGCATGGTCGCGAAAATCAGGAAAGGCAAACCTAACTCACAACAATTTGGTCCAACGAGCGGCACGCCGAATTAGTTCCCCCTCAAAGCTGGGTTTAGAGTTCACGACAGATCGGTTCAGGTTCCCGAAGCGGGTCCTGCTAGCACTGCCACCGGACTGCTGAAGCACTTGTAAAAGGGCACGGATTCCGCTTGTGAGCAGGTGGTTTCAACAGTCCTCAGGCTCCGCGCCGGATCTGACCGGGTCCATCGACGACGTTGGAGGCACCGCACTCTATGACCACGCTAGAAGCTCCGGCGGCCAAGCCGAAGCGGACCCTGTACCGAGGCGACCCCGGCATGTGGTCCTGGGCTCTGCACCGCATCACCGGCGTGACGATCTTCTTCTTCCTGTTCGTCCACGTCCTCGATACCGCGTTGGTGCGAGTCAGCCCGGACACCTACGACCACGCGATCGAGACGTACAAGAACCCGCTCGTCGCCATGATGGAGATGGGTCTCGTTGTCTGCGTGCTGTTCCACGCGTTCAACGGCATCCGCATCATCCTCATCGACTTCTGGTCGCAGGGCCCGCGTTACCAGCGGCTCATGCTGTGGATCGTGCTCGCGATCTGGATCGTCGTCGCCGGGGCCGGCGTCGGACGCCAGTTCTTCTACCTGCTGACGAAGTGAGAGCCGACATGACCGCACCCATTCTCGGCAAGTCCTACGACCGCCCCGCGTCCCTCGACGCCCCGCGCGCTCCGCGTCGCCAGTCCGGCAACAACTTCGAGAAGTACGCCTGGCTGTTCATGCGCTTCTCCGGCCTGCTGCTGGTCGTGCTGGTGATCGGCCATATGACGATCATGCTGATGCTCGACGGCGGTGTGCACCGCCTCAACTTCGCGTTCGTCGCGGGCCGCTGGTCCTCGCCGTTCTGGCAGATCTGGGACCTGACCATGCTGTGGCTGGCGCAGCTGCACGGCGGCAACGGTGTCCGCACCGTCATCGACGACTACGCGCGCAAGGACTCCACCCGCTTCTGGCTGAAGACGGCGCTGGTCGTGTCCATGATCCTGATCATGGTCACCGGCACCTACGTGATCTTCACCTTCGACCCCAACATCAGCTAAGGACTGGCTACCTCGAATGAGTGAATCCCGACCGATTCAGGAACACCGCTACGACGTCGTGATCGTCGGTGCCGGTGGCGCTGGAATGCGTGCGGCGATCGAGGCCGGTCCCCGGGCCCGCACCGCCGTGCTCACCAAGCTGTACCCGACGCGCTCGCACACCGGTGCCGCGCAGGGTGGCATGTGCGCCGCGCTGGCGAATGTCGAAGAGGACAACTGGGAGTGGCACACCTTCGACACCGTCAAGGGTGGTGACTACCTGGTCGACCAGGACGCCGCGGAGATCATGGCCAAGGAGGCCATCGACGCCGTGCTCGACCTGGAGAAGATGGGCCTGCCGTTCAACCGCACGCCCGAGGGCAAGATCGACCAGCGTCGCTTCGGCGGCCACACCCGTGACCACGGCAAGGCCCCGGTGCGCCGCGCGTGCTACGCCGCCGACCGCACGGGCCACATGATCCTGCAGACGCTGTACCAGAACTGCGTCAAGCACGACGTGGAGTTCTACAACGAGTTCTACGTGCTGGACCTGATCCTGTCCGACGGCCCCAACGGCCCGATCGCGACCGGCGTGGTGGCCTACGAGCTGGCCACCGGCGACCTGCACGTGTTCCACGCGAAGTCGATCATCTTCGCCACCGGTGGTTCGGGTCGCATGTACAAGACCACCTCCAATGCCCACACCCTCACCGGTGACGGCATGGCGATCGTGTTCCGCAAGGGACTTCCGCTGGAGGACATGGAGTTCCACCAGTTCCACCCGACAGGTCTCGCGGGCCTGGGCATCCTCATCTCCGAGGCCGTGCGCGGTGAGGGCGGCATTCTCCGCAACGCCTCCGGTGAGCGCTTCATGGAGCGCTACGCGCCGACCATCAAGGACCTCGCGCCGCGTGACATCGTCGCGCGCTCCATGGTTCTGGAGGTCCGCGAGGGCCGCGGCGCGGGTCCGAACAAGGACTACGTGCTCATCGACGTGACCCACCTCGGCGAGGACGTCCTGGAGGAGAAGCTCCCGGACATCACCGAATTCGCCCGCACCTACCTGGGTGTGGACCCGGTCAAGGAGCCGGTGCCGGTCATGCCGACCTGTCACTACGTGATGGGTGGCATCCCGACCCGCATCCGCGGCGAGGTGCTGCGCAACAACACCGACATCGTTCCCGGCCTGTACGCCGCCGGTGAATGCGCCTGTGTCTCCGTGCACGGCGCGAACCGCCTGGGCACCAACTCGCTGCTGGACATCAACGTGTTCGGTCGCCGCGCGGGTATCGCCGCCGCCGAGTACGCCCAGCGTGCCGAGTTCGTGGACATGCCGGAGAACCCGACGCAGATGGTGCAGGACTGGCTGTCGCTGATCCTGTCGGATCACGGCAACGAGCGGGTCGCCGACATCCGCACCGAGCTGCAGAACTCCATGGACGACAAGGCCGGTGTGTACCGCACCGAGGAGTCGCTGAAGTCCATGCTCGAGGAGATCCAGGTGCTCAAGGAGCGCTACTCGCGGATCACCGTGCAGGACAAGGGCCGTCGCTACAACAGCGATCTGCTCGAGGCCATCGAGCTGGGCTTCCTGCTGGAGCTGGCCGAGGTGACGGTGGCGGGTGCGGTGAACCGCAAGGAGTCTCGCGGCGGCCACGCGCGCGAGGACTACCCGGACCGCGACGACGTCAACTTCATGCGCCACACCATGGCGTACAAGACGAGCCCGGACCTCATCTCGGATATCCGGCTCGACTACAAGCCGGTCGTGCAGACCCGTTACGAGCCGATGGAGCGTAAGTACTGATGACTGCTGTCGCTGAAACGCCGCAGAAGCCGGCTCCGGTGCCGGACGGGTCGACCATGATCACGGTCAAGATCGCCCGCTTCAACCCGGAGGACGGCCAGGGCCAGCACTGGGACGAGTTCAAGGTCCCCGTGCTGCCGACCGACCGCTTCCTGAACGTGCTGATCTACATCAAGTCCTACCTGGACGGCACGCTCACCTTCCGCCGCTCCTGCGCGCACGGCGTGTGTGGCTCGGATGCCATGCGCATCAACGGCGTCAACCGCCTGGCGTGCAAGATCCTCATGAAGGACATGCTGCCCAAGGGCAGCAAGGAGCTGACGGTCACCGTCGAGCCGATCCGCGGCCTGCCCGTGGAGAAGGACCTCGTCGTCGACATGGAGCCGTTCTTCGACGCGTTCAAGGCGGTCAAGCCCTACCTGATCACCAAGGGCAACGAGCCGACCTACGAGCGCATCCAGTCCCAGCACGACCGAGCCCGCTTCGATGACACCACCAAGTGCATCCTCTGCGCCTGCTGCACCACCTCCTGCCCCGTGTACTGGAGCGACGGCAGCTACTTCGGCCCGGCCGCGATCGTGAACGCGCACCGCTTCATCTTCGACAGCCGCGACGAGGCCGCCCGCGAACGCCTCGACATCCTCAACGACGTCGAGGGCGTCTGGCGCTGCCGCACCACCTTCAACTGCACCGACGCCTGCCCCCGCGGCATCGAGGTCACGAAGGCGATCCAGGAAGTCAAGCGCGCCCTCCTCTTCACGCGCTAGGGACAACCCGACTCCGAGATCGAATCTCGCAGGCCGCCCGCATCTTCGGATGCGGGCGGCTTTCGTATAACCATGGACGGATCGGGGAACTCGACGGTGCGGTCTCCGCGTTTCCAGTTCGGAAGGCAACAGCCCGGGTCTCGCCGGGCGCGCACGTAGAGGAAAGTTCAGTGATCTGCTTCTTCGATCCGGCCCACGGTCCGGCTACCAATCAGGTGCTGTGGCAACCGCAGTGGGGTGTGGCCCGTTCCGTCGAGGTCTGCCAGTTCTGTGCGCAGCGCATCCAGACCACGCAGCCGCCGTTCTATCAGCCTGTGCAGCAGGGGTATCCGCCGCAGCCGGGGTATCCGCCTCCGGGATACCCGCAGCAGCCGGGTTACCCGCCGCAGCCCGGGTACGCTCCGCAGCCCGGGTATGCGCCTCAGCCGGGGTATCCGCCGCAGCCGGGGTACGCTCCCCCGCCGCCG
>NZ_JBSGBY010000303.1:0-10123 GCF_053601505.1 Nocardia sp. NPDC004722 | reverse complement strand
CCGACCGAACCGCTTGATACAAAACGACTTACGGTGATGGGCGGACGAACTCGGACCGTAGGCCCAACCTGTGGAAACCTGGGCTCTCGGGTTCGTGCTCTGATGAGTTCTTGATGCCCCTCCCGGAACAATCCGCTGTCGGCGGTACATCCGGCCCGGAGATCATCGAAGTGTCCCTGCACCTTTGCTTTTCGTGGGTGCATCGGCCGGGGCTATCCCCCCTGACTGTGACACGGACCGAGGGGTCTTCGAATCCCGCGGGGGGGGGGTGAGCGATCTGCGGGCGGGCCGCGCATGGGGCTTCGGGGTCAGCGCGTGAGTGGGACAGCGATCTGGCCGGGGAACTGCGGGTTCTCCGCTTCGTCGAGCATCGCGGCGGCAACGGTGCCTCGGCTCACCATGATTCGGAGGATGCTCTTGGGGGAGGCATCGAGGCCGACGGTGCGCCGGTCCGGACTGATCGGTTTGTTCGACAGGGGTCCGGCGTGGAAAACCGTCCCGCCGGCTGCGGTGACCACGGCGTCCGACTCGACCTTGTCGGCGACCTCCGCACCGAGTCCTTTGAGGACCAGCCGGTTGAGGGTGCTTGCCACCGCGGCAGAGGGGCCGGTGCCGTACGCGCCCAGCCAAATGACGCGGGCGCCCGACGCCACCGCCGACCGGGCGCCCGCGGTCAGCACGCCCGGCTTCGTCCCCTTGGGCACACCCAGTCCGGACAGCACCAGTTCGCTGCCTTCGAGCGCCGAATCGATCTCGTCAGTGTGGAATACGTCCGCGACGATCTTGGTCAGGCCGGGGGCGTCCGGAACGGTGATCCGGTCCGGGTTGCGGGCGATGGCCCTGACGGTATGGCCACGTTCGAGTGCCTGCCGGGTGAGGGAGAGTCCGGTGGGGCCGGACGCGGCCAGAACGGTGAGCTGCATGAAAATCGACTCCTCGGGGTCAATGCGAAGGATGTTTCGGTTCGTCTGCCGAGCCGGAATTCAGGCGAGGATGTTCAGCTGCGCCGATGTATCCGGGGCATCGACCGGATCGAGATAGAAGCGGACCGCTGCGGCGCGGCCGTCCTCGATCCGGATGATGACTGTGCCGCGGATGATCTCGACGACCCCGTCGGCCCGCGTTCCGATCATCTCCCACTCCGTCCACACCCGGTCACCGTCCACCACGGAGTCGATGACCCGGGCGTCCAGGCCGTTCGAATACCGAGCGAAGATCATCGTGTAGTTCGCGCGAACCTGGTCGGCACCGCGGAAGGAGCGATCAGGGTGCACCGGCACCACGCAGTCGAAGTCGTCGGTGTAATTGACCACCAGCTTTTCGACGTCACGATCGGACATCGCGGCGGCCATGCGAAACGGAACGGCGCGCACTTCGTCGGTCGACGCACTCATTTCACGCCCGCCTTGTCCGCGGACCCCGCGGCGATCGTGTAAAGCTCGGGATTGCCTGCGAGAGGGGCGAAACGAGCCACGGTCTCGGTGACAACGACCCGGTCGGCGAGTTGGTTGACATCAATCATGGTGCTCACCCTTCCGGGTTTCGGCCGCCGTAGCGGGGGCCAGCTTGTCCCCTGCTGGTGGCGATGCCGCTGATATTCTTCGGCCATGTCGGACGCGAACACTTTGGGAACGGTGTTGCGAGAGCGACGTGAACGCACCCGGCCCGAACAGGTGGGCGTCGCCAGTCACGGCCGCAGGCGCACGGGCGGCCTGCGCCGTGAAGAGCTCGCCGAATTGGCCGGGGTGTCAACGGATTACCTCAAACGGATGGAGCAGGGGCGCCGACATCCTTCGCCTGGCGTGTTGAACGCCTTGGCTCGGGCACTCCGGGTGAGCAGGGCGGAGTACGAGCACCTGTGTGCGCTGGCCGGTTACGCGCCGGTGGACGGGCGGGTGCCACGGCGGCTCAGTGATGGCGCGCCGACTCGTGGACCGGATAGACAGCACGCCGGTGTGCGTGCTCGACGCCACGTGGACGGTCGTCGGCTGGAACCGGGCGTGGGAAACGCTGGCCTGCGGGGTGCCCTCACTCCACCCGCGCGAGGGCAACATCCCCTGGCGGGTGTTCGTCGGCCAGGGCGGCCGGGTGACGCGGTCGCCGCAGGACGACGCGCGCTTCCAGCGCCTGCTGGTGGCCGAGTTGCATGCGGCCAAGACCCGATACCCCGCGGACGAAGACCTGGAGGCTTTGACCGCCGACCTCCAGCGCGCCAGCACCGTGTTCGCCGAACTCTGGGCGAGCACGCCCACCACCGGGCAGTACGACAGCCGAATGCTGCTGCAGCATGAGGATCTGGGGCAGATCGCACTGGACTGCGACACCGTCTATATTCCCGACGGCGACCTGAGGGCCGTGGTGTTCACGGCGGACCCGCCCATGGCCACCGGCCCGGCACGTGAGGTTCTGGCCGGATATATCTGACACCGCAGTTGTATTCCATTGTGCTGGATTCGTTTTCGCCGGGATCCGAGTTGGCGGGCGGAGGAATGAATCGCTATCAGCCACTGTCACGTACCGACCCTGATCGGTAGGGGTGCGTGGGCCCCGGTTTCGTTGATACGGTGCGGGGAGTGGGAGGGAGGTTGTGGTGCTGTTGGGACCGGGGACGGTGCTGGCGGGTTACACCGTGGAGCGGTTGCTCGGATCCGGCGGAATGGGTGCCGTGTATCTGGCGCGTCACCCGAGGCTGACGCGGCTCGTCGCGTTGAAGGTCCTCGCTGATTCGCTGGCCGCGGATACGAAGGCGCGCAGCGCGTTCGACCGTGAGGCGGAACTCGTCGCGCGGCTCGATCACCCGAATATCGTGCCCGTCTACGATCGCAGTCGGCCGCAGGACGAGGCTCTGTGGTTGTCGATGCGGTATATCGAGGGGGTCGACGCCGCCTCGCTGGTCGCGTCGACGCCGGGCGGGCTGGCCGCCGACCGGGCGGTGCGATTGATTGCCGACGCCGCGCACGCTCTGGATTTCGCGATCGATCACGGTGTGCTGCACCGCGATGTCAAACCCGCGAACCTGATGATCGAGCTCGATCCGCGACACGGAGAGCGCGCAGTGCTGACCGATTTCGGTATCGCACGCGCCCTCGACGACACCGCGACCATGTCGGTCGTCGCGGCTACCCTCGCCTACGCCGCGCCGGAGCGGTTCGCGGACCGGCCGGCCGATCACCGCAGCGACATCTACTCACTCGGCTGTACGCTGTTCGAATTACTCACCGGCACACCGCCTTTCCCCCGCGCCAGCCAGGCCGCGGTCATCGCCGCGCACCTGAACGACCCGCCGCCGGTTCCCAGCCGTGCTCGTCCCGGCCTGCCGACCTCCTTGGACGCGGTGATCGCGAAAGCTCTGGCCAAGAACCCGGTCGACAGATACCCGAGCTGTACCGCCCTTGCGGAAGCGTCGACCGAAGCGATTACGGCGACCGTGCCGATCGATTCCCCGCCCGCCACGATCAGCGCCGGGCCGGCCGGTACCCGGGATCGTGCCTCGGCCGAATCGGAGCGGACCGCTATCGACGTCGCCATACCGGAGGCGCGGCGATCGGTGGCGCGTCCGATCACGCGGCGGCGCATGGTGATCGGCGGCAGCGCGGCACTCGTGCTCGGCGTCGCCGGCTATCTGGGCACGACCCGCTTGCGTTCCCCCGAACCGGTCGCGGTACCCGACGGCCGGCTCACCGGTCTCGCCGGTGGCGCCAAGGCGATTGCCTACAGTCCGGATCGCAGCATGCTGGCCGTCGGCGACTCCGACGCCAAGACCCATCTGTGGACCTTGCCGACTCGGGCGTCGATGGGACCGGGGCTGGACCGCTTCGAAACAAGCTCCAACGCAGTGAAATCTGTGGCGTTCAGCCCGGATGGCACACTGCTGGCCGTCAATTTCGGTTCGGGAATGCGGATTTGGGACACCCGTACCCGGCAGCCTTACGGGAACGACTATCAAATCGCGTGGTCCCAAGGTACGAGCGCTACGGCCGTTCCGTTCGGCGACATGCTGGACCAGACGTATGCCGAGTCGATTGCGTTCCGCGACAACGGCACGCTGGTCACGTGCGGTTCATCGACTGTGACGTTCTGGAATCCCCTGACACATCGGAGATCCGGGAAGATCTCCATCACAGGCCACGAGGGTGTCCTGAGCCCCGACGGCACCACGGCCGCCGTGTCCGGCTACGGCGACCGCGGCGTTCAGCTGTGGAATACGGATACTGCCGAATCCGGAGTGACGCTGTCGGCCGGCCCGACGATCACCCTGACGGTACTCAGCCCGAACGGCACCGTGCTGGCCGCGGCCTGCGATGACAAAACGGTCCGGCTGTGGAATACCAGAACCGGTCAGCCGATGGGGTCCCCGCTGACCGGCCACACCGACGCCGTGACCGCCATCGCTTTCAGCCCCGACAACAGCACCCTCGCGACCGGCAGCACCGACACGACGATCCGGCTCTGGGATTTGCGAGCCGACCAGTCCAAAGGGTCTCCTCTGACCGGGCACAACAGCAGGGTGGAGGCGCTCGCCTTCAGTCCCGACGGCACTCAGCTGGCCTCGGGCAGTCACGTGGAACACGAAGTGCAGCTATGGCGCCTGCGCGCCTAGGCCGCCTCAGCACCGGTCCCCGAACGGCAGTCACGGTATGCGGCCGGTTCGATCAGCGCTGACGGCAGGCAGGAGCGGACATCCTCATCCTGTTCCGCTCCCAGAGAAGCAGGTATGTTTCGGATGGGGGCTGCCCTCGTAGCTCAGGGGACAGAGCGACGCTCTTCTACAGCGTGGGCCGCAGGTTCGAATCCTGCCGGGGGCACTGCACGAACAGTCGTTCACTCAATTCGGCTGATGACCCGGTTCGCGGATTAGTCTGCGCGGCAATGATCGGCGTCTGCGGGTGGGTGGCGTTGGGGTTGTGGTGGCATGCGTCAACTGATAGTTGACGTATTGCTTAGCGTCAACTACTAGTTGACGTATGGCGATGGCTGGCGGATGGCTTTCGCTGACAACACTGCTACCCGGGAGTTGTGATGGAAGGGTTTGAAAGCGCTGCGCAGCAGGCGGAGGCGTCGGGCAGGCGAGCGCTCGTTGTCGGTGCCGGGATCGCCGGTTTGGCTGCTGCGTTGCGGTTGCATCAGGAAGGCTGGGAGGTGGTTGTGGTTGAGCGTGCGCCTGGTCGTCGTAGCAGCGGTTACCTGCTGAACCTGCATGGGCCCGGATATGACGCTGCCGAGAGGCTCGGGTTGGTACCGGCGCTGAGTCGGCGCGATGTCGGGTTCTTCACCTCGGTGCTCGTTCACGCGGATGGGCGGGAAAAGTTCCGGATCCCTTCCGATGTCACCGAGGCCGCCGTCGGGAAACGGGCGTTGAGCTTGTTTCGCGGTGACTTGGAGTCGGTGCTGTATGACGCCGTGGCGGACATCGCCGATATTCGCTTCGGTACCACGGTGCGTGAAATCGTCCAGACCCCGGCGGAAGTCGTGGTCACTCTCAGTGACGGCACCCGCCTGTACGGCCAACTCCTCGTCGGCGCGGACGGGGTGCACTCCCGGGTCCGTGAACTCGTATTCGGCAGCGAGGCAGCCTATTTCGTAGATCTGGGCCATGTGGTCGGCGCGTTTCCGCTGTGCGCCGTTCCCGAACACATCTCCGATGGGTTCGGCATCACCCATATCGGCCCCGGCCGTACCGCCGCGGTGATGAACCTCGGGCCCGAGCGGTCTTCGGCGTTCTTCACCTACCGTTGCCTCGACCCGCGTGCGGAACTGGGTCTCGGCGCTGAGTCCGCGCTCGAGCAGGCGTTCGGGGATCTGGGCGGCGGCGTCGCCGAAGCCCTCGGCCAACTGGATTCCGCCACTGTCTATTTCGACTCGGTGGGCCAGATCGTGATGGATCGCTGGAGTCGTGACCGCGTCGTTCTGCTCGGCGACGCGGCCTGGTGTGTCACGGTATTCGCCGGGTACGGCGCCGCCCTCGCCCTCGACGGTGCCGACCGCCTCGGCAGTGCGCTGGCGGCACACGGCGACGACATTCCCGCCGCCTTGGCTGCCTGGGAAACGGCACTGCGCCCGGAAGTGCGCAAACGGCAAGCACTGGCCCGGAAGGGAATCAGCCGATTCGCTCCGTCGTCCCGTGCCCAGGTGTGGGCCGGTGAGATGGCGCTGCGCGCGATCGGGCTCCCCGGCATCCGCACCCTGGTCCGCCGGGCCATCCAACGCGCCAACAACTGATCAGGGCTGGCATCGCGGTCGCGGGTCAGTCGGATTCGATCGTCTTCTTGAAGATGCTCAGTCCCCGGTCCATGGTGGCGGTGAAGGGGGTGGCCAGGGTGTCGGGGAGAATGTCGCGGGACCAGACGAGGCGGGTTGCGTTGTCGCCGTGGGGGAATACCTGCATGACCGCGTTGTCGTGCAGCGGCGTCGGGGTACCGGCGAAGACCGAGTAGACGAAGCGGCGGGCTTCGTGGTCGAGGGTGATGAGGCGTTCGCGGACCACGGTGCCGTGGGCGAAGGTCACCTCGCGGATGCCCTCGCCCAGGTCGATGCTGGTGGTGACCAGGCCGGGGGCCATGCGGGACGGGCCGTCGACGAAGTCGGAGACCACCGCCCATACTTCGCTCGGCGCTACGTCGATGACGATCTCTCGGGTGATCGAAGTCATCCCACTATCCTTTCATTTCGTCGGTCAGCAGCACCGGGAGTTCGAGGAGGCCGCGGATGAGGGTGCTCGGGTGCCAAGTCGCGGGGGTCGGGGACAGCCGCAGGCCGGGGAAGCGGGACAGCACGGCGGTGAAGGCGATCCGGGCCTCCAGGCGGGCCAGGGGTGCGCCGACGCAGAAGTGGATGCCGTGGCCGAAGGCGAGGTGGCCGGCGGCGTCGCGGGTGGGATCGAGGGCGTCGGGGTCGGGGTAGCGGGTTTCGTCGCGGTTGCCGGCGGCGAGGGCGATGTAGACGAATTCGCCGGTGGGGATGGTGGTTTCGGCGATGGTGAGAGGTTCGGTCGTGTAGCGGACGGTGGCCAGGTTGACCGGGCCGTCGTAGCGCAGGAACTCCTCGACGGCGGCCGGGATCAGGTCCGGGTCGGCGCGCAGGGCGTGCAGGCGGTCCGGGGCGAGCAGCAGGGCGCGCAGGCCGTTGGCGATGAGATTGACGGTGGTGTCGTGGCCCGCGACCAGCAGCAGGAACGCCATGCCGATCAGTTCGGGTTCGGTGAGGGTGTCGCCGTCGTCGGCGGGGACGGCGAGCGCGGACAGCAGATCCGCTTCGGGCCGTCGGCGTTTGGCGCGCACCAACGCGGTCAGGTAGGCGGCCATGGCCCGGGAGGCGCGGGCGCGATCCTCCTCGAGACCGGCGACGGCCAGCAGCGCGCGGGTCCACGCCTGGAACTCGGCGCGATCGGCGAGCGGGATGCCGAGGAGTTCGCAGATCACCGTGATCGGCAGCGGTTCGGCGAACTCGCGCAACAGATCCGCCTCGGTCCGGCCCTCGAGCGCGTCGAGCAGCTCGGCGGTGATCTCCTCGATGCGCGGTCGCAACGCCGCGATCCGGCGCGGGGTGAAGGCTCCGGTGATGAGCTTGCGCAGCCGGGTGTGCCCGGGCGGATCGGTATTGAGCATGTGGGTCAGCAGCGCCAGAGCGCTCGGATCCGACGGGGCCGTCCCGCGTTTGGCGCTGAGCAGGGCATCGGTCGCGGCGGCGTCCTTGCACAGGCGGGGATCGCTGAGGGCGGCGCGGCCCGCGGCGTGGTCGAGTACCACCCAGCGAACGATGCCGTCGGGGAAGCGAACTCGGCGCACGGGGCCGCGTTCCCGCCAGCGGCGGTAGTGGGCGTGGGGGTCGGCGAAGAAGTCCGGGCCGATGGTCTCGATCCGGTCGGGGGCGTCGATGTCGGCCATGGCGTGACCCTATTCGGCGGGGCGTCCGGGGCGCGGGCGCGCGGGAAATGCCGATCAGCCGATCGGAGATCGGAATGGAATGGGTTGTGGTGAACCGGAATTCACCCGGGACTGGTCGAATTCGGGGACATCGAAGTCCAGAGAGGATGACCCATGACCAGCAACGGCATCAAGGTGAACGACACCGTCGCGTCGCGCGTCGGCGAACTGACCGAGGTATTCCAGCGCGGACTGGACGAGAAGCTCGGAGTCGGTGCGTCGCTGGGCATCCGGCTCGACGCGGCGGGGGACGGTTTCACCCGCTACCACCTGGACCCGAACCCGGCCACCATCAACGCCATGTTCACCGTGCACGGCGGCGTGATCGCCACCCTCATGGACACCGCCATGGGCAGCGCCGTGTTCACGAAACTGCCTGACAACACCGCCTATACGACCCTCGAACTGAAGGTCAATTTCATCCGCTCGGTCGCCATCGACGGCAAGCGGCTGACGTGCGAGGCCACCGCGGTGCACGTGGGCCGCCGCACCGCGACCGCGGAGGGTCGCATCACCGACGCCGACGGCAAGCTCATCGCACACGGTTCCACCACCGTCCTGGTGCTCGGCCCGCAGGGCTGAGCCGGGCACGAAGGGGCAGCGAAAAGGCCCGGCTCACAAGGGGAGCCGGGCTTCTGCTTCACCCGGTCAGACCAGGGCCTTGACCCGGTCAGGCCAGGGCGCGGCACTGCCCGATGAAGCGGGCCAGTTCGTCGACGCGGTCGGTGCGCGCGTCCACGGCCCGGTCGATCACCTTGAGCAGATGCTCGTACGCCTCGGTGTGGTCGTAGTCGGCGACCTCGGCGATGCGCAGCGCCCACCGCCAGTAGCCGCGCAGGGTGTCCGACAGCGGCATCCGGAATCCCGCGATCACGTCCCGGATGGGTTCGACCGCCGCGTCGCCCTGCACCCGCAGGTAGCGGCCCACCACGTCGGCCATGAAGCTGAAGTGGCGCGCCTCGTCGCGGGCCAGCCGACTCAGCACCGCCCCGAGCACGGGATCGCCGCAGACGTCCCGCAATTGGTGGTAGTACATCTGGGTGGCCTTCTCCTGCACCAGCGCATAGGCGAAGAACTGCACCGGATGCTCGTAGGGCAGGTCGAACGGCTTCCGGCCCTCCACCGCCAATTCCGCACGCAGCGAATCCCTTTCGGCGATCCCGGAGGCCACCTGATACCGGTTGAGCGCGCGGGCGTGGGTGTCCTCCTCGAGCGCCCACCGGACCGTGAAATGGTAGAGCTCGCGATTGTGGATGAACGCGGGCAGTTCGACACTGTCGTTCACGGGGAAGAACCGGTGGTACACGTCGAAATACCCCGGCAGGTGATCCTCGATGTAGGTGACGAACTGCACCGCCGAGCGCTGCCCCTCGGTGAGCCGTGAGGCGTCGGCGTCGGCCCAGTCGAAGGCGGTCTCCACATCCCAGGCGCGGGCGGCGGGCGAGGCGGCCAGGAAGCCGTCCACCGCCGCCACCAGTTCGCCGACCGGCAGCAGTGCGGATTCGATGGTCATCGATACTCCTGACGGTCAGCGGGCCTTGCGGCAGCCCAGCGCGTAATGCTTGGTGGTGTAACCCCATCCGGCGTTGGCGACCTCGAGGTAGTGCCGCAGGTTGCCCGCCAGCCCCGGCTGCCGCGCGTCGATGGCCTCGGCGGCGGCGTCCACATTGGTGATCCAGTCCTCGATGGTGCGCCGGTAGTGGTCGGTGAGATCGTCGACGGAGGTGATCGTGAAGCCCGCGTCCTCGGCGGCGGTGACCAGGTCCGACAGCGGCCGCAGATCGCCCCAGCCGAAGATGTCGGAGCGCACGAACTCGGTGCCCGCCCGCTCGTCGAAGGCCCGGCGGGCCGCGGCATTGCGGAAGCAGCTCTCCGAGACGTAGAGGGTGCCGCCGCGGCGCAGCACCGTGCGGGCGCGGCGGAACACCTCGTCGAGGTCGGGCATGTGCACGATGGACCCGAGCATGGTGACCGCGTCCCGGCTGCCCGCGGGCAGCTCGAGCTTCTCGAAATGCCCTACCCGCGTGTGCACTTGGCGTTCGACGCCGCGCGCGAGCGCCTGCGCGGCGATGTAGTCGTGCTGGCGTGGCGCGGGACTGATGCCCAGCGTCTCGCAGCCGTACTCCTGGGCCATGAACAGGATCAGCGAGCCCCAGCCGCAGCCGATGTCGAGCAGCCGCTCCCCGCCCTGGATGCCGAGG
>NZ_JBSGBY010000302.1:0-10163 GCF_053601505.1 Nocardia sp. NPDC004722 | reverse complement strand
CACCGAATCCCGGCGGTGATCCCCGCCATCTGCTTGTCGAGCGTCGCGCGAATATCCCCGACCGCCCCGAAACCCCCGAGAATCACCACCGGATTGGGCTGCTCCGGCGCGGGCGTGCAGTCCAGCGCGGGCTCGAGCGTCCCGGAACTCGGCTGATCCGCGCCGGGGGTGATCTCCGGCATGGCCGCCGCCGGCGTCGCGCCCAGCAGGAGTAGCGCCGCCACCATCGCCGTCCCCGCCCGCCCGCGCCATCTTCGCCACTGCCTGCCCGCCGGTATCGCATTCATCACCGAAATAGTTCGGACGCCGACGGCGTTTGGACGACCGATTCAGCGTGTCGGCGGCGTGGCATACGCTCCGGTTGATCGGAAGGAGCGGGGTGTGAGCAAGCGTGGCTGGCTGTTGTTTCTGGGCATGGGCGTGATCTGGGGTGTCCCCTACGCCATGATCCGGGTCGCGGTGCGGGAATTCGACCCGGTGTTCGTGGCCTTCGGCCGCACCCTGCTCGGCGCGCTGGTGCTGCTGCCGATCGCGCTGTACCTGAAGGTCCTGGCTCCCGCACTGCGGCAATGGCGCTGGCTGCTGGTGTACACGCTGGTGGAGATCACCGGCCCGTGGCTGCTCATCGGCCACGCCGAAACCAAGCTGACCAGTTCGACGGTCGGCCTGCTCATCGCCGCGGTGCCGTTGATCGCGATCGTCCTCACCACGCGGATGGGCCACGAGCGCTTGGACATGCGCCGCATCCTCGGCCTGGTGATCGGCTTCGCGGGCGTCACCGCCCTGGTCGGCCTGGATATCGACGTCTCGAATCTGGGCGCGATGGCGGCCATCGGCGTCAGCGTCGTCGGCTACGCGTTGGGCCCGATCATCATCGACCGGAAGTTGAAGGAACTGCCCCCGATCGGCGTGGTGACCGGCTCGCTGATCTTCGCCGCCGCCATCTACCTACCGTTCACGCTGTGGCGCATGCCTTCCCACTACGCCGCCGCGCCGACCTGGTCGGTGGTCGGACTCGGCCTGATCTGCACCGCGCTGGCCTTCGTGGTGTTCTTCGCGCTCATCGGCGAGGTCGGCCCGTCGCGCGCCACCGTCATCACCTACATCAATCCGGCGGTGGCCCTGCTGATCGGCGTCTCGCTGCTGAACGAGCCGCTGACCGCGGGCATGGCGATCGGCTTCCCGCTGGTGATCATCGGTTCGATCGTGGGCACCGCCCGGGCCAAGGCAGAGGTGAAGGAACCAGCCCCCGCCTAACCCTGGTTTGCCTTGCGCTGCTTGCGGGTTCGATCGCTGCGTTCGATGCGCGGATCCTCGGCCACCTCGTAGCGTTTCACGTACTCCCCGAGGAACGCCTGCAAGGTGGCGGTGGCGGGAATGGCCAGCAGCGCCCCCACCGCCCCCAGTAGCGCGCCGCCCACGATCACCGACAGCAGGGCGATCGCCGGATTCACGTCCACGGTCTTGGCGGTGATGCGCGGCTGCAGCACGTAATCCTGGATCCACTGATAGACCACCACGAAGATGACGATCCACACCGCGTCGATCGGCCGGATCGTCAGGGCCACCAGAATCGGCAGCGTCCCAGCGATATACGTGCCGATGGTCGGCACGAACGAGGCCACCACGCCGAACCAGATCCCCAGCGCCAGCGAGTTGGGCAGCCCCAGCAGCGCCAGGAACGCCCAGTGCGCGACCGCGGAGATGACCGCCAGCAGCGCCCGCGAGTACAGGTACCCGCCGGTCTTGTCGATGGCCAGATCCCAGGCATGCAGTACCGCACCCTGTTTCGCGGGCGGCAGCAGCGAGCACAGCGCCCGCCGCAGCTTGGGCCCGTCGGCGGTCATGTACACGCTGAACAGTGCGATGGTGACGAACTTGGCCAGCCCGCCCAGCACCGTGCTCGACAGCCCCCACACATTGTTCGCGGCGCGCGCGGCGTAGGAGCTGATGATGTCGGAGTCCTTGAACAGCCGATCCCGGAGCTGATCCAAGGTGAATTTCTGGTGGAAGGTGGAGTTGATCCAGTCCACCAGTTCGTCGATCAGCCGGGGCATCTCGCTGACCACGTTCGCGACCGTTTCGACCATGAGGACGCCGAGGGTGGCGAGGAAGCCCGCGGTGCACGCGAACACGATGATGAACACGATCGCCGTGGCCAGTCCGCGGTTGACGCCGCGCGCGGCCATTGCGTCCACCGCCGGTTCCATGGCCAGTGAGACGAAGAAGGCGACAGTCATCATGACAGCGATGCCGATGAGCTGGTGGGCTGCCCAATTGGCCAGTTCGAACAGTCCGAGCAATGCCAGCGCGAGCACCATGGCCCGGGGTAGCCAGGCGGGCATGGCGGCCCGCTCGGGTGCGTCAGTGCTGCTGGGGCTGTCCGTCGCCTCGGGGTTCTGCTCGGCGGCAGGGTTTTCGGCGGCCACGGGGCCAGTCTCGTGCACGGCCGCCGGTTTCCCGGGACGACGCACCGGCGTGTATGAAATGTACAAATCCGGTCGGTCTGTTTTTAGTGAACGAAAAGAACCGAGAGTCATTCGCAGAGAAAGGTTTTGCCGCGATAGTGTGCAGGCATGTCGGTGGGCGGCCAAGATATGCGAGTGCGCACGAAATTCTCCAGCGAACTGATGGCGCTGACCGATGAGCTCGCGCATATGGCGAGACTGACGCATGAGGCTTCGGAGCGGGCCGCGGCCGCGCTCATGGGCAGCGACCTGACCGCTGCGTACGAGGTGTTCGCGCTCGAGGAGAAGGTTGAGATCGAGCACGCCAAATGTGAGGACCGGTCGGTCATCCTGCTGGCCTTGGAGGCCCCCGTCGCCCGCGACCTGCGGCACGTGGTGACCGCCATGCAGATCGCCGACGACCTGCTCGCGGTCAGCCGCGCGCTGAGCCGGGTGGCCGACGTGGTGGTGCGCCGCTACCCGAACCCGGCCGCCCCGCCGCACGTAATCGCTCTGCTCGCGGAATTCTCCGGCGTGGTCACCCATCTCATCGTCAGCGCGGTGAGAGTCATTGCGGCACAGAACCCACCGCGCGATCGGGTGCTGGTGCCGCGCGACGAGAACGTCGAGCGGCTGCGTGCGCAACTGGTGGAACTGGCCGCCGACGACAGCTGGGAACACGGCTCGGCCATGGCGATCGACATCGCCCTGCTGGCCTACCACTTCGAGCGCGGAGCCGACCACTGCGTCCGCATCGGGCGGCTCATCCGGTTCTTCCACACCGGCATTCCGCTCTACGCGCAAACGGAGGCGTAACCACCCCTTGTGTGAAGGGCCCGATCGGCGGGAGTAAGCTGCCCGAATTGCTTCATGGCGAGGTCTTTTCGAGTAGCACCGCACGCACGGACAGCCGAAATCCGACAAGGGCCCCAAACATGACCTATAGCTCTACCCAGACGAAGGTGGCAGCGCCGGTTCGCGTAGAGCCTGCCCCCGTCACGGACGAGAATTTCGCCGAAAGAACGCTCTCGCACCGCCAGATCATGACCATTTTGTCCGGCCTGCTGCTGGGCGTCTTCCTGGCGGCGCTGGACCAGAACATCGTCAGCGTGGCGATCGTCCGCATTGCCAACAGCCTGCACGGCTTCGACAAACAGGCGTGGGCCACCACCGCCTACCTCATCACCGCGACGATCAGCACGCCGCTCTACGGCAAGCTCGCCGACATCTACGGCCGAAAACCCTGCTATCTCATCGCCATCGGCGTCTTCGTGATCGGCTCGGTGTGCTGCACCTTCGCCACCTCCATGTACCAGCTGGCGGGGTTCCGCGCGCTGCAGGGCGTGGGCGCGGGCGGACTCATGTCGCTGGCCTTCACCATCATCGGCGATATCGTGCCGCCGCGTGAAAGAGTCCGGTACCAGGGCTATTTCATGATGGTCTTCGGCATCGCCACCGTGCTGGGGCCGGTGCTGGGCGGCTTCTTCTCCAACGCCGACCACATTCTGCGACTCTCCGGCTGGCGCTGGGTGTTCCTGGTGAACGTGCCGATCGGCGTGCTGGCGCTGCTGGTGGTCGGCAAGGTGCTCAACCTGCCGCAGCAGCGCCGTCGGCAGCGCACCGACTGGCTGGGTGCGATATCGCTTGCGGCGGCGACGGTTCCGCTGCTGATCGTGGCCCAGCAGGGTCGCGAGTGGGGTTGGCACTCCCATCGCGCGCTGCTCTGCTACGGCATCGCGGCAGCCGGACTGGTGGCATTCCTGCTCATCGAATTCCTGATGAAGGACGCCGCGCTGATTCCCCTGCGGCTGTTCCGCAGTCTCACCTTCAGCATCGCGATCCTGGGCGGCTTCATCGTCGGCGTCGCCATGTTCGGCGCGATCGTGCTGGTGCCGCTGTACTTCCAGGTGGTGCGCGGGTATTCGCCCACGCGCTCAGGGCTTTTCATGCTGCCGCTCGTGCTCGGGATCATGGTCGGCGCGCAATTGTCCGGGCTCATCACCAAATTCACCGGACGCTACAAGGCGCTGCCGGTGCTGGGGTCGCTGGTGATCGCCGCCGGGTCGGTGCTGTTCGCGCTCGTGCACTACGACAGTCCGCTGTGGCAGCCGCTGTTGTACTGCGGCATCATCGGTTTCGGGCTCGGCGGGTGCATGCAGACGCTCATCATCGCCGCCCAGAACGCGGGCCCGCGCGCCGATATGGGCGTCTCCACCGCGGCGGCCACCTTCTTCCGGCAGATGGGCGGCACCCTCGGGGTCGCGATCTTCCTGACCATCCTGTTCAACCTGTTGCCGCACAAGATCATCGCGGCGTTCGGCGGGCAGCTGCCGCCGGGATTCGACGCCTCCCAGCTGGGCAAGATCCAGAGCAGCACCGGCGAGATCGCGGCCCTGCCGGATCAACTGCGCATCCCCATTCTGACCGGATTCACCCACGCCATGGGCGGGGTCTTCTTCACCGCCGCCGCGGTGGCGGTGGTGGCTGCACTGGTGCTTGCGTTCATGAAAGAGATTCCACTGCAAGATGTTCCGGTACCGGTCGTCGAGCAGGAAGCCGAGCCGGAACCCGAGTTCGAGCCGGAGCCGGAATTCCACATGGTCGAGCCGAGCGGCCTGTCGGTCTCGGGTTGCGTGCACCGCGAGGACGGCCAGTCGGTGCCCGACACCGTGCTCACCCTCATCGATCAACGCGGACGCCAGGTTTCGCGGGCGCTCGGCGAACCCGACGGTGGCTATCTGATCGGCGTGCCGCGCGCGGGCGGTTACGTGCTGATCGTCTCGGCTTTCGGCTACCAGCCCGCCGCGGTCACCCTCACCGTCGGCAGCCGGCCGCAGCAACTCGACGTGGCCCTGCTCGGCTCCGGCGAGGTGTCGGGGACCGTGCGGGCGGTGGGACGCGGTGCGCCGCTGCGCGATGCGACCATCACCCTGACCGACACCTTCGGGGACGTGGTCGGCTCGGCCATCACCTCCGACGACGGCGACTTCGTCTGCCGCGGCGTGCTGGCGGGCACCTACACCCTGGTCGCGGTCGCCGACCACATGCGCCCGGCCGCCGTCACGCTGACCGTGCCCGACAGCGGAATGCTGCGCCACGACATCGAACTCGCCCCGCGCGCGGTGCTGGCCGGGTCGGCGTGCAACGAGCGCGGCGACAGCGTGCCCGACGCGCAGATCACCGTGCTGGACGAGGCGGGCGATCTGATCGCGGTCACCCGCACCGACGGCGCGGGCCGCTACGTCGTGCCGGATCTGGGCGAGGGGCGCTACACCGTGATGGCGCGCGGCTACCCGGCGGCCTTCAGCCGGGTCACCGTGACCGAGGGGGAGATCGATCACGATGTGCTGCTCAGCTACGAACGGGTGGAATCGAATTACCAGCGGATGGAGTCGGACTACGAGCGGATCGAGGCAGTGGAGCGGGCCGAGTCGGCGGACCGGGTGTGAGCAGGCGAACCGGGTGTGAGCAGGCAGAACGGGGCGAATTGGTCTGCCGTCCAACTTTATTCGGCTTTCGGGGAGCGGAGATGCCGCGCAGCTGTTAGGTTTCCGCGTGAAAACAGTCCGACATTCGGTATTGGGCTGGTTCAAGGGGAAGAACACAGATGAAGACCTCGCGCGTACTGCTGACAGCCGCCCTCGCCGTCCTACCCGCCGCGGCTGCCCAGGCCGCCCCGCCGTCACCGGATACCGGCGCGATCAACGAATATGTGGCCCTCGGTGATTCGTGGGCCGCCGACGCCACCCTGAGCCAGCTCACCACCGCGTTCACCCCGCTGCCCTGCGTGCAGAGCGCCCACAACTACGCCAAGCAGGTCGCCGCGGCGCTGGCCGTCCCGACCTTCCGCGACGCCACCTGCGGCGGCGCGGTCACCGCGAACATGACCCAGCCGCAGCGCACCGCGCTGGGCGACAACGCGCCGCAGTTCGACAGCCTGACCGCGAACACCGACCTGGTCACCCTCGAAATCGGCGGCAATGACGCGGGACTCGCCGCCGCCGTCACCGACTGCGTCACCCTCGATCCGGCGGCCCACCCCTGCCTCGACGAGATGGTGACCGGCGGCGTGGACCGCATGTCGCAGCAGATCGCCGTCGCCGAGAACCGGGTCACCGCGACCATCGCCGGAATCCGCGACCGCGCACCCCACGCCCGCATCCTGCTGCTCGACTACTTCGAGGGCATCGGGCTGGACGGTGGCTGCTGGCCCGAGATCCCCATCTCCGACCCGGACGCGATCTGGCTGGGCCAGAAGCTGTTCGAACTGCACCAGATGGTCGCCCGGGTAGCCGATGCCACCGGCGTCGACTTCGTCGACACCTACGACGGCAGCGCGGGCCACGACGCCTGCAAGCCCGTCGGCACCCGCTGGGTGGAGGGCCTGCTGCCCTACTCCGGCAGCCCGGTCGGCCTCGCGGTCCCGTTCCACCCCAACCAGCTCGGCGCGGACTACCAGGCCCGCAAGGTGCTCGAGACGCTCGGGGCCTGAACGGCTAGCGCCGGGTGATCTCCACGCGGTTGTCGTGGAAGACCGCGCCGCCGCCGAAGTCCGAATCGCGTTCGTCCACGGTCGCGTTCACCGTCGCGCCGCCGGTGTGCTTGGCCCAGCGGCCCTTCGGGGTCGCGGCGACGCCCGGGCGGACCGCGTCGGAGACCTCGGCGGTCGCGTCGAACGAGCCGCGCGCGTTGCCGACCGTCACCGGGTCGCCGTCGGTGATGCCGCGGGCGGCCGCGTCGTCGGGGTGGATCATGACGCGGGGTTCGCCTGCGCGGCGGCGTAATTCGGGGTTCGCGCCGAAGGTGGTGTTGAGGAAGTAGTGCGACGCCGCGGAGATGAGCACCAGGCCGTCGCTGGGATCGGCGGGTGGGGTGTATCCGGCCAGCGGGTCGTGCCCGGCCGCCGCCGCACGCGGGGAGACGAACCGCAGCTTGTCCTTCGGCACCGGCTGTGCATCGACCTTCAGGAAGCCGTCGGCACGCAGCCGGTCGATGTCGTACTGCTTCAGCAGCTGATTCGCCAGCTCCTCATCGGAGTCGAACAGGGCCGGATCCGTCAGGCCCATCCGGTGCGCCAGGCGGCGGAAAGTCTCTGTGGTGGGCAGGCATTCACCGGGCGGGGCCACGGCCGGTTCGTTCCAGACCAGGTAGAGATTGCCGTACGCGGCGAGGACGTCGAGATGCTCGGGCTGCATGGTGGCCGGGAGGATGATGTCCGCGTAGTCGGCGGTATCGGTCTGGAAGTGTTCCAGGACCACGGTGAACAGGTCGTCACGAGACAGCCCCTCGATCACCTTGCGCTGGTCCGGATTCGAGCCGACCGGATTCGCGGCGATCACGAACAGCGCCTTGACCGGCGGACCGTCGGTGTCCAGCAGCGCCTCGCCCATGCGCGTCATCGACAGCGTCCGTACCGGATTCGGCAGCATGTCGAAACGCACCAGCGCCGGGACGTCGAGCTGGAAGTGCCCGCTGGTCGAATAGTGCAGCCCGCCACCGGGAATCGCCCAGTCCCCGGTCACGCCGGGCAGACAGGCCAGGGTGCGCAGCGCCATCCCGCCGCCCGCGTGCCGCTGCATGCCCTGCGAGGCGCGGATGGCCGTCGGCCGGGTGCGGGCGATGCGCTCACCCAGCGCCACGATGTCGGCGACCGGCAGCCCGGTGATCGCCGCGGTCCGCTCGGGCGTGTACTCCTCGACGCGCGAGCGGAATTCGTCCCAGCCCTCGGTGTGCGCGGCCAAATACGCCACGTCGTGCGCGCCCAGTGACACGATGACATGCATGAGTCCCAGCGCCAGCGCCGCGTCGGTGCCCGGCAGCGGCGCGAGATGTTCGTCGCAGCGCTCGGCGGTGCGGGTGCGCACCGGATCGATGGCCACCGTGTACGCGCCGCTGTCCTGGATGAACTTCCACACGTGATGCCCGGAGCTGAGCGGATTGGTGCCCCACAACAGGATCAGCTTCGACTTGGCCAGATCCTCGGGATCCATGCCGCCCGCGGTGCCGAGGGTGTACTTCAGCCCGGTGCCGCCCGCGATCGAGCAGATGGTCGGGTCGTGCAGGGACGCGCCGATCGCATTGAAGAAGCGCCGCCCGGAAAAGCCTTCCAGCCCTTGCAGGTAACCCAGGCTGCCGGTGCCGTGGAACGGCCAGATCGCCTCGCCGCCGTACTCGTCGACGATCCCGGTGAGCCGCGTGGCGATCTCGTCGAGCGCCTCGTCCCAGCTGATCGGCTCGAAGCGGCCCTCACCCTTGCGGCCGACGCGGCGCAGCGGATGGGTGAGGCGTTCGGGGGAGTGGACCTGTTCGAGATACCGGTTCACCTTCACGCACAACGCGCCCCGGGTGACCGGATGATCCTTGTTGCCGCGCAGGCCCACGGCCTTGCCGTCCCGCACATCCACCACCCACGAACAACCGTCGGGGCAATCGAGTGGGCATGCTCCCAAGACCTTCACGCAATCGATCGTAGGCAAGCGGGCGAAGTCGATCGTGGGCAAGCGGCCGGTCGGGCGCGAAAGGCGAGCGTACGGGCACTTTTCCATTGCGACACGCCTATCGCGTCATGTGACGACACGCTGGTGTGCTGCGGTAGTCTCGGCCGGCGGCCACTCAGCCGCAACAGGGTTGCGGGGGCGGAAGTGCGCGGTGGAATGGGAGCTTCATGATCACCCCCGGCCGAGGGCTCGTCGGTGTCGTCACCGGTTGCGTGGCGCTGCTGACCGGCTGTGCGCACGGGAGCACCACCGACGCGGCCCACGCCAATCGATCCCATGCCCACGCCGAGGCCGACGCCGAAACCGGTGAGATGCAGCGCAGCGCCTTCGTCACCGGGTGCGCGGGCACCGCGGCGGGCTGGGAGGCGACCGCGGTGGTGAGCAACCGGGACGTGGTCGAGCACCGGTACCTCGTGGTGATCAGTTTCATGACGCCGGAGGCCGCGGATCTGGAACGCACCCGCACCGAAGTAGTGGTCGCGCCGGGCGCCAATCAGGATTTCACCACCGAGACCAGGCTGGATCCGGTGACCCGTCCACAGACCGTTCGGTGTGTGCTGCGTGGGGTGGAACAGCTCTGAACGATGCTCCCGAATCGGGCATCGGTCGCTGCGCCGGCGGCGAAAGTTGCGCGGGGACAGGGGCGGACGCTTAGTATCTGCTGCGCTGGCCATGTTCGGTGGGCCGCACCAATCGGAATAGCTAAACGTTCACTGACCTGCGGGGCGGCGACGGTCAGCATTCGTCAGATGTGGATTTGTCGGTGCCATGGTGCATGCTCTTGGCACGCAGCTGTCCGCCCCGTCCGCCCGGAGTGCCCCATGTCGACCCGTACCAAGCCACAGCCCTTGTCGGATACCGAGATTCGGCAGATCGCCGCGGAAATCGACGCCGGCAAGCCGCCGATGGTGTGGTTCACCGCGGCGGCGGTCGGCGTACCGGAAGGCCGATCCGGCAAGGTGATGTCCCTCGGTGATCCGTCCGAGGGGGATTTCCTGCAGGTGAAGCCGACCGGTTCGAAGGATGTGCTGTCCTTCGGTCCCACCGAGGTGACCCTCACCAAGCCGGGCCGCCCGGCACAGGCCAAACCGGCCCCGCAAGCCAAACCGGCCACACCGCCCAAACATGCCACCGAGTCATCGGCCGCGACTCCGTTCAGGAATGAATCCACAGTGACGATGCCCTCGTCCGTGTAGACGACGTCCTCACCGGCGGCCCG
>NZ_JBSGBY010000301.1:0-10172 GCF_053601505.1 Nocardia sp. NPDC004722 | reverse complement strand
GCCGTTGCCCCTGACACTCGGTCCCGTGCTGCGCCGCCCGCTGCAGATCCCGATGCGGACCACCGCGCGGAAGGTGTCCCGCGCCGCGCGGTGATCGACCGGTGGCCGACGGTGATCGGCCGGTTCAGTCCCGGGTCACGAACTCGCTGAACACCGGGTCGGGCAGTTTGAGCTGGGCGTGAATATCACCGCCCAGTCCGAAATGTCCTATGGCACCGCCATAGTTCTGCTGATAGCTCTGCCACAGCACCACCACGCTGATGATCCGGTTCGCTCCCGGCAGTGCCGGATCCGGGAACGGGTTGGGCAGCACGGCCCGGTAGGTCGCCGCCCCGTCGGCATCGGTGATGAAGACATTCGGGACACCCAGCGGCCCGGGCCGGGTCGGTGCGTCCCGGTCCAAGTCCTTGGCCCGCAACGACATCACCGTGTACAGCGAGTCCGGGATGAGCCCGCTGAACTCGAAGCGGAACTCTCCGGTCCGAGCCTCGTCGTCGACGGTCACTTCCAGGGTGCCGCGTGCCCGCAGCCAGTCCCCCAGCGTGACGGCCGTGGTGAGTTTGCGCCCGTCCTCGGGCCGGATATCCGGGATCGGCGTCTCGTGGAACGGGTAGCTCGGCCGCCGCACCGTATCCGCGTCCGGTCGCTGATCGGGAGCGAACACCATCGGATAGTTGTTGGCGGGCAACGGCAGTGGCAGCGTGTGCAGCACGCTCCCGGCGTCCGCGTCCGGCAACTCGCCGGGCAGTTCCCGCACGATGGTGTACGCCGCCAGGTCACCGAACTTCGGTACGGGGGTGTCGGCCGCGACGATGGCCCGCCCCCACCGCCGGGTGACGGTCCCGTCCGGCCCCGGCACGACAAGATAGCCGACGACGATGAAATCGCCGTCGGCGTCGAGTACTTCGCTCGGCGGGTACAGCGGCCCCTGCGTGGTCGGGGTCAGGTCGTAGCTCTTGCTCACCATACGGACAGCGCTTCCTGCTCGGAGAGAAGGCGACCCGGATCGTCGACGGTATCGCCGACCCGGTCGCCGAGACGGGTCCAGTCGGGGCCCTGGGACGCGAGAACCTGGTCGTCCCCGCGAAAACCGGGGTGTCCCACGGCTTGCAGGAACGGCAGGTCGCTGGCGTGATCGCCGTAGCCGTAGCTGTTCGCGCGGGCGATCCCGTGCTCGCGCAGGTAGTCCGCGACGGCGGCGGCCTTGGCAGTGCCGATCATGGGCCGCCACACCTCGCCGGTGAGCACGCCCTGCTCGTCGACCACCGGGGTGGTGGCGATGACGTGGTCGGCCCCGAGCGCCGCCGCGACCGGGTCGATGGCCGCCGGAAACGACCCCGACAACAGCACCGTGGCGTGCCCCGAATCACGATGTGCGCGCAACGTTTCCACCGCTTCGGCGTAGTACACCCCGCCGCCCGCGCTGAACCCCGCGAACCAGCGTCGCCCGGCCTCGGCCAGCGCGTCGGCCCGCGCGCCCCGATAGGCCCGGTAGTAGTGCCGGTTGACCTCCTCCCGCGGCGTCCCCGCCGCGGCCCGGCGCTTGATCTCGTCGCTCAGTCGCGCGTATTCGCTGCCGTCGTCACCGTTCTCGGCCAGCCAGAAGCGCTGGAAGGCGAACATGCTCTTGACGGTGATGAGGGTTTCGTCGACATCGAAGAACGCGGCGCCGGCCGTCACGCCGCCTCCAGGTAGGCCGCGATCGCCTTGGCCGCCTTGTGCCGCTCGATCTGGGAGATGCGCTCGTTGGGCAGTGCCGCGTAGGTGATGCGGGTGGTGGCGACGCTGCGGTCGAGCTGGCGTACGTCCACCTCGATGGCGAATTCCAGTTTGGCCGGGTCCGTGACGGAGATCGGGGTGAGCACCGCGTGCAGGCTGGCCGGGAGCGGGAACAGGAAGGACTTGAACTCCAATTCGATGCTGTTCCACACGATGTAGAAGTGCTGTTCGGGCCAGCGACGGCCGTATTCGAGTTCGAACGCGCCGAGGAACAACTGCCGCACCGCTTCGACGATCACGATGCCCTGCACGTGTTCGCCGGTCTGATGGTCGAGCAGCAGTTCGTTGTCGCCGTGGATGCGCAGGTCCGCCCGGAACTCGGTATCGGATTCGCGAATCAGATTGGCCAGCAGCACATTCGAGTGCTGATACTTGTGCACCTGGTGGCGTGGGGCCGGTTCGTCGACCGGTCCGCTGACCCGCAGTCCGGCCGGGGCGTGCACCAGGGCCACGTGTTCGACATAGTCGAGATCGTGGCGCGTCACCCCCTGGCCGAGCCGCACGGTCAGCGGCCGGTCCGACTCCCGCCACCGGCCGCCCCGTAGCGCGGCCACCAGTCCCGACACCGTGAAGGCCCGGTCGTCCGCGGCGATGCCCCGGAAGCGGTCGGCCACCAGCAGCACCTCGCCGACGGCCACCTCCTCCGCCACCGCGGTCACCGAATCGAGCTGGGCTACAGACATTTTCCCTCCGAGAGCAAGACGCTTATGGCGACGCTCGCCGCCATCCGGTCGTCACCCGGAGCACCCCGCCGCCGTGGAGGGTTGCCGCCCAGCCAGCCGGGGCTTTGACACTGGAACTCATGACCGTGATCGAAAAGCTATGCGGCCCAATCTTTTTCCCCTACAGTTTCAACCACGGCGATTGAAACCCGGACGCGGAGGACGCCGCTGGCCCCCGCGCTCCGATTCACTCCGCGACAGTCACGCGCGTCGAGCCGACCGCCAATGCCGCACCCACCGCCGACAGCACCGCGATGGACAGCGCGACGACCGAATAGCCGTGGCGGGAAACCAGATTGGCGAGCTGCGGACCGCCGCTGGCCCCGACGAACAGAGCGAAGGTGTACAGCGCCGTGGCGGTGCCCCGCGCCGCGCCCGCATGGACCGCGATCGCCTGCACCGCCGCCGGGGCCGCCACCGCGATCGCCGTGACGAACACGAACAGCCACACCGCGACCCACACTCCGCCCAACGGCACCGCCGTGATCGCGGCCGCACCCGCCGCGATCGCCAGAGCGGCGATCAACCGGGTGGCGGGGGCGATGACGCCCAGCCGCCCGGCCAGCAACGGCACCGCCACCATGGCCGGAATCGCACTGGCACGCAACGCGAGCAGGGCGGCATTGCCCGAACCCACCCCGTCCGGCGGGGAGAGCTGGATCCCGGTATAGATCCCCACGAACGAGCCCAGGATGGCCAGGCAGCTCAGGTACAGCAGAGCCAGCCGAGCCTGCCGCAGCAGAATCCCGAAGGGCACGAACGCGGTACGCAACTCCCCCAGCCACCCGGCACCGCCGCCCGACGCGGTGTCCGGCGCCGGAGCCTGCAGCACCACGTGCAGCAGCACCGCCGAGAGCGCGAAAGCGATTGCGCCCGCGATGAAGATCGCGTGCCAGCCGAGGGCGTTGCCGATCAGCTGGGCCAGGACCTGCGCCACCACACCCGCACCCAGGAACGAGCTCGTCAGACAGGTGAGCGCGAAGATCCTGCGCTGCGGAGCGATGCGCTCCGACAGGTAGGCGAAGGCGGCCGGTGCGAAGAAAGAAGCGGTGAGCCCCTGCAGAATTCGCGCCGACAACCCGGTGGCGAGCCCGGGCGCGACCGCCACCAGCAGCGAGCTCACCACCGTCGCCAGCAGTCCGCCGACGATCACCGGCCGCCGCCCCCAGCGGTCCGACAGCGGCCCGGTCACCAGGAATCCCGCGCCGTAGGCCAGCCCGAACGCCGTGGTGGTCCAGGTCGCTGCCGACTTGGACGTATCCCAGTCGGCCGCAAGCCGATTCAGAACCGGCAGCACCACATACAGCTGCCCGACCACCAGGATCCCGACCGCGCAGACGGCCGCGACCGTCCGCCCGGTCGGCGCCCATTCCGGTTCGGCGGCGCCGCCCGCCCCGAGTTCCGTGTGAGGCTCGCGCACCCCGTCCGCTGGGAGAACCGGCTTCGCCGCGGTGGCTGATTCATCCTCCAATCTCACGTCCGCCTCGGGGGTCACGCCCCTGTCGAGGGCAGCGTCCGCCTCGAGCTTTTCGTCCGCCGTGAGGTCTGCATCCACCTCCGGCGCGCGGTCCGGGTCAGTAGTCGGCGGCGAGCTCACGGGCGCGCTCCTGGGCCGCGGCGAAGCCCGCTTCCGGGTTGTCGGTGAGGACGGTCGGGGCGAAGCGGATTTCGGCGATGTCCTTGATGCCGACGAAGTTCAGCCAGTCCGCGACGAACGGGGTGGCGAAGTCGGAGCCGAATTCGACCGGCACGCCGGGCTGGTGGACGCCGCTGGTGTACACGGTGACGGCGCGCTTGTCGGTGAGCAGCCCCGAATACCCCGCCTGCGGGTCGAAGGTGAACGCCCAGCCGGGCTGGGTGACGATGTCAACCCACTGCTTGAAGATGTAGGGCACACCCGCGTTCCAGATCGGGATATTGAGGACGTAGAGGTCCGCGGCCGCGAACCGGTCGAACACGGTGCGCGCCAATTCCCAGGCCGCGAGCTGCGGGGGCGTCTGGTCACGACCGGTGAACAGCGCGAGTTTGGCTTCGGCGGCGTGGGTGCCGAAGTCGGGCAGGTCGGCCTCGAACAGGTCGAGGGTATCGACGGTCAGTTCCGGATCGCGGGCGGTCAGCCCGTCGATGAAGGTCTGGGCCAGCGCCCGGGATTGACTGTGCGCACCGCGCGCCGAGGCATTGACATGCAGCAGGGTGGTCATCGAATTCCTTTCGTGGACAACGAAGTCCACGAATATCAAGACCTACCCTCCCGGCACGACGATTACGTGCGCGCTGATCCGAAGCCCGGCCCCGGAGAACTCAGGCCAGGATGAAGCTCAGTTGCAGCGCGTACCCGCCGCCCTGCCGCATCCACGAGTACCCGAACCAGACGCCCGGGGTGACCTCACGGATCTCGTCGTAGAGCTGCGGGACCGGCGACGGCGCGTAGTCCAGCACCCAGGCCGCGCCGCCGTCCACCACCGAGGGCCCGGTGAAGACATTGGCCTGGAACCCCTCGATCCCGGCTCCGGTGAGGCGGTTGAACAGATACCCACCCGCGGGGTTCGTGTAGAAGTCCTTGCCGATCCAGAACAGCGGCGCCCACGACTGCATCTCGCGCGGCGAGGCCACCCAGCCGTCCTTCGATCCGATCGGGACATCGCCGCGCGGGGCGTCGCGGTAGATCGCGTCCTGTTGCGCGGGGCTGCATCTGAAGCGCAACGAGTCCACAGTTGCTGATGTGTTGTCCGGGAACAGAACACAGCCGCCGCCGTAGTCCGTGTCGGCGTGAGCGAACACCGGGACAGCTAACGGCAGCACCCCCAGACCGAGGATGGCGAGGCTTTTTATCAGGGCATTTCGGAGGATCTCACACCTGGTACCCATCACTGTCTCCATCGGGATAAGTCCCGACCCACCAGTGATCTTAGTTCGCGACAAAATAGCTGATCAGAACCGATTCCGAACCGAGACCAGATCGATCCGCAGTTAACAGGAAATTGACAGCATTCAACTGGAAATGTCTCGAGGTTCGTGTCGATGTAATGGACTATGACCTCGATTCAGGCCCGCACACCGCACGCTCGGTGGACTTGGATCGCGGCCGGCAGTTTCGTCGCCGTGATCTCGTTGGCAGCACTCAGCGCCCCGCGCGCATCCGCCACTTCTCGTGACCAAGTAGGTCAAGACCAGGTTCCGGAGACCCCGCCGCCGGGAACGACTCTCGTCGTTCCGCATCCCATCGCGGTGACCGCGATCGCCCAGCAGATGCAGGCGGCCATCCAGGCCGCCTCGCCGGGCACCACCGTCGGCATCGACGTGGTGGACACCACCACCGGCACCCCGGTCGCCAGCCTCAATGCCGATCAGCAGTTCTACACCGCGTCGGTGGTGAAGCTGCTCATCGCGCTCGACACCCTGAAAAACCAGAACTGGCAACCGGATCCGGATACCACCGACCGGCTCACCCAGATGCTGACGACCAGCGACGACGATATCGCCGACGCGCTGTGGGACGACGGCGGCAACGACGCCATCATCGACCGCATGGTGAGCGCCATCGGCCTGACCGCCACCACCGCGCCCGAGGACACCGCGCAATGGGGTGAAACCCTCACCACGCCAAGGGATGTGGTGGCGATCTTCCACTACATCACCGGTTCGGTCCCGGCCTCTGCCCGGGATCTGATCATCGGCGCGCTGCACAACACCTCCGAGACCGCGGCCGACGGCACCAACCAGTACTTCGGGATTCCCGACGCGCTCACCGGCGCGAGCTGGGCGGTCAAGCAGGGCTGGATGGATCTGGATTCCTCCACCACCCTCGACACCACCGGCCTGGTCAGCCCGTCTCCGGATCAGCCGTATCGCTATGCGGTGGTGGTGCTTTCGCAGCAGCCGGCGGGCACCAGCTGGTCGGTGGCGGGTTCGGCCCTCACCGCGGGCGTGCAGTTGCTGCACACCGTGCTGAAGTAGCGCTCAGCCCAGCCACTGCCGCACCCGGTTTCGGGCGATGCGGCGGGCGTGTTCGGGCGAGACCCGATCGGGCTCGGTGACGACCGCGATGGCGAGCCCGTCCAGCAATGCCAGCAGTTCGGTTGCGGTATCCCGGGATTCGTCCGCGCGGGCGGGCGCGGCGCGGGCCAGCACCCGCGCCAGCAGGTCCTCGGTCTCGCGCCACTGCTCGCGATGCAGGGCCGCGATCAGCGGATCGTGTGCGGCGCGGGCCACCAGGGCCAGCCAGACCCGCGTCAGCCGGTCATCCGGCGTCGGCGGCAACAGCAGTTCGGTCAGGCTCAGCAGCTGGTCCTGCGGCGGGAATTCCCGGACGCCCGACCGCAGGAACCGTTGCGCGGCCTGGCCGCTCACGTGATGCCAGGCGGCGACCAGCAGTTCGGTCTTGGTGGAGAAGTGGTACTGCACCGTGCCGATGGAGACGCCGGCGCGGGTGGCGAGATCGCGGATGCTGACGCCCTCGATGCCATTCTCGGCGATGGCGTCGGCGAGGCGTTCCAGCAATTCCGCACGCCGGTCGGTGGTTTCGCCGGTGCGGCGGGTTCGAGCGCGCGACTCGTCAGCCACGGCGTCCTCTCTGTGTGCGTGCGGTGGAGTAGTACCGCCATGCCTGGCCGAGCAGCTTGCGCGCCAGCACGGCGGGTTCCGGGCGCTGATCCGCGCGCGGGGCACGGTCGGCGACCGCGGCGAAGAACAACAGCAGTATGCCCAGACCGCCGAGACCGAAGTACACCGCCTCGCCGAGCATGCCGACGATCAGGCGCGCCGAGGCGTGCTCATCGCCCGCGAGACCGGGCATGATCGTCGCGTTCTGGAGCCAATGCGCGCCCTCGGCGGCCAGCCAGGCGACCGCGCCCGCCACGGTGGCCGCGCCCGCCAGGCGGTGGCGGCGGGCCAGCGACAGCCCGAAAACTATGGTGGCCGTGGCGAGTACCGCGACAGCGATCTCACTCAGGCCGAACAGCGTCGCCCCGCTCACCGCGCCCACCCCGCGCCCTCGGAAGCGCCCGGGATGCGCCGGTGCCGTGCGATGGCGATCAGCAGCAGCGCCCACGCCAGGATGAGCAGCAGATTGCGCACGGCGGCACCGGTTTCCAGGTGCTCGGTCATGCCCTCGGCATCGCCGCCCAGCCACAGGGTGCGCTCGGCGACCAGCGCCACACCCGATCCGACCAGGGCGAGGATCGCGGCGGCGAGCGCGTAGGCGAACCCGCCGCCGAGGCGGCGTCGGTAGTACACCGCGAGCGCGGCACCGGCGGCCGGAGCGAGCAACCCCAGCAACTCGAACACTCTGAACATTCGATCACCCCTATACGAACGTACGCCAGACAGACTTAGATGCAGATCAGTCTGTCATACGATCGTATAGTTTCGCTACAGCGGTCAAGTCGAGAGCGCCCCGCGGTGCCGAGAACCCCGAGGGTGCGCGAAATTACGCCGAGCCCCACGCCTGCATCAGGTAGGTCCACTGGGCCAGGATCGAGGTGATGGTGTCGGTCAGGTTGATGGCCGCCGAACCGAGATTGATGACCGGATGGTTGTTGTCCACGATTACTCCTTCGATGCGAGGTGTCCGAACGCCGGGATGAACCGGCCGGGCTTATCGCCACGTTATTGCAGCACCACTGCAATAGCCAAAGGATTGCCCGTTTCTGTGACACAACGCACCGGCAGTGAGATCCGGGGCATTGGCCTGCACGGTCAGCCTCCTTCATCGGGTTTCAGCAAGGTCAGGGCGATCCGACCGCTCGAAAGTTGCGCCGCAATTCAGGTTCGCTGGAAGGTGTCTTGAAAGTCCGTCTCGCATGGACCTACGGCCCGCGTTAGGGTCGGCCGTGCTTCCGGACAGCGATACCCGGCCGGTCCGGTTGCGGACCATCGCCGTCGAGTGGGGACGCATTGGCTGCCTCGGTTTCGGCGGCCCGCCCGCCCACATCGCGATGCTGCGCGCCCTGTGCGTCGAGCGTCGCGCCTGGATCAGCGCCGCGGACTTCGAGGACGGCATCGCCGCCACCAACCTGTTGCCCGGCCCGGCGTCCACCCAGCTGGCGATCTACACCGCCTGGCGGCTGCGCGGCACGGCCGGTGCGCTGCTCGGCGGATTCTGCTTCATCGCACCGGGTTTGACCCTCATCCTGATCCTCGCCGCGCTCTTCCTGGCCGCCGACAGCCCACGCTGGGTGCACGGCGCGGCCGCCGGAGCCGGAGCGGCCGTCGCGGCCGTGGCCGTCCACGCGGCCACCGGCCTCGCCCCCGCGAGCTGGCAACGCACCGGCCCCACCCGCCCGGCCCGAGCACGCTGGATCGCCTACGCCGCAACGGGTCTGGTGGCGGCCACCTTCCTCGGCCCCTGGCTGGTCCTCGTCCTCATCGGAGCCGGTCTGCTGGAAGTCCGCGCCCGCCGCAGCACCGGTCCGAAGGAGAGCAGTCCCGGGCACGACCCGTCGGGTCCCGACGGTCCCGGGCATAAAAGGTTGAGCGCCTGGCCGATTGCGATGACGGGGCCGACCGGTGGCGGGATGGCGGCGGTGGCGTGGGTGGCGTTCAAGGTGGGGGCGTTGTCGTATGGGGGTGGGTTCGTGATCATTCCGCTGATGCAGGCGGATGCCGTGGACCGGTACGGGTGGATGAGTGCGGCGCAGTTCTTGAATGCGGTCGCGCTGGGGCAGATCACGCCCGGGCCGGTGGTGCAGACGGTCGCGGTGGTGGGGTACGCGGCCGCGGGGGTTCCGGGCGGATTGCTCGCCGCCGCGGTCGCTTTCGCACCGTCGTTCGCGTTCGTGCTGGCCGGGGGACGGTACTTCGATCGGCTGCGTGCCGATGCGCGGGTGCAGGCGTTTCTCACCGGCGCGGGGCCTGCCGCGATCGGCGCGATCGCCGGGGCGGCGATTCCGCTCGCGCTTGCGCTGCATCATGTCTGGCAGTTCGCGGTGCTCGCCGGTGCGGCACTGTGGCTGCTGGCCGCCCGGCGCGGCGTGGTGAGCGCACTACTGGGCGCGGGAGTGCTGGGGGTGGTCGCGGCAGCGGCGGGACTCCCGATCGGCTGAGCGGCTCCGGATCGGCTGCGCAACAGGTTTCGGGCTAGACGGTGATGCCGAGCGCGCCCGCGACCGCGCGGGTGAGATGGTCGGTGACCTCCGCGGGTGACCAGTTGCGATGCTCGGTGAGGTCGTAGACGACACGCTCGTCGAAGATGGTGATCCACAGCAGGACCGCGTAGGTGAGGTCGTGCTCGGTGGTCTTGGCTTGCCGGGCAAGCGAGTTCAGGATCTCGGTGAGGATGTCGTGCAGGGCGGTGATGGACTCGTCGCCGGCGGCGAGACGTTCGATGAAGCCCTTGGAACTGCGGATGTAGCGCACCGCCGGGCCCCACTGGGCGGCCTGGTCCACCCAGGTGCGGCAGCAGCGGTGGAAGCGGTCCACCGGGTCGGGTCCGGCGTCGACCGCCGCCAGCGCCTCCACCAGTTGTTCGATGGCCCGGCGGTGAAACGCTTGCAGCGCGTCCTGCGGCGTCGGGAAATGCCGGTACGCGGTGGCCACGCCGACACCCGCCGCGGCGGCGAGTTCCGGGATGGAGAAGCCGATCCGGCCTGCCTGCAGCAGGTTCTGGACGGCGTCGACCAGCAGCACGCGGCTGCGCTGGGCGTCACTGCGGGTGTTCACGGGCACGCCTCC
>NZ_JBSGBY010000300.1:0-10240 GCF_053601505.1 Nocardia sp. NPDC004722 | reverse complement strand
CCACCGCGATCCGGCCTACCTCGCGGATCTGATCATCGAGACCGGTGTCACCACTGCGCACTTCGTGCCGTCGATGATGTCGGTCTTCGTCGCCGAGGAGAAGGCCGCCGAATGCACCTCGTTGCACCAGGTGTTCGCCTCCGGTGAGGCGCTGCCCGCGCTGACCGCGCAGAAGCTGCGCGAGCTGACCGGTGCCCGGGTGCACAACCTGTACGGGCCCACCGAGGCCGCGGTCGACGTTACCTATCACGAGGTGGACGATGCCGACACCGTCTCGGTGCCGATCGGTGCGCCGGTGTTCAACACCCGTGTGTACGTGCTGGATTCGCGTCTGCACCCGGTCGCGCCGGGTGTCGCGGGTGAGCTCTACCTGTCGGGCGCGCAGCTGGCGCGCGGCTACGTCGCGCGCCCCGAGCTGACCGCCGATCGCTTCGTCGCGGACCCGTTCGCCGCCGGCGAGCGCATGTATCGCACCGGTGACCTGGTGAAGTGGACCGGTCGCGGTGAGCTGGAGTACTTGGGCCGCACCGACTTCCAGGTCAAGCTGCGTGGTCTGCGCATCGAGCTGGGCGAGATCGAGGCCGCGCTGACCGCCACGGGCACAGGCATCGCCCAGTCGGTGGTCGTGGTTCGCAGCGACGAGCGGCTCGGCGAACAGCTGGTCGGCTACGTCATCCCGGCCGCCGGTCACAGCGTCGATATCGACGCCGTGCGCGCCGAACTGCACGACGGCCTGCCCGGCTACATGGTGCCGACCGCGTTCGTGGTGCTGGACGCCTTCCCGCTCAATGCCTCCGGCAAGCTCGATCGCAAGCAGCTGCCCGCGCCGGTGTTCGAGGCCAAGGTGTTCCGCGCCCCGTCCACCCCGATCGAGGAGATCGTGGCCGGTGTGTTCGCCGATGTCCTCGGTGTCGGCCGGGTCGGCATGGACGACGACTTCTTCGAGCTCGGCGGCAATTCGCTGATCGCCACCCAGGTCACCGCCCGCCTCGGTACGGCCCTGGACACCCAACTCGCGGTGCGCGATCTGTTCGAGGCGTCCACAGTCGCAGCATTGGCTGCCCGCGTTGAACGCAGTGCCGGATCCGGGGCGCGCCCGCGCCTGGTCGCCGGGGAACGCCCCGAGTTCATGCCGTTGGCTCCGGCGCAGCAGCGCTACTGGTTCCTCAACCAGTACGACCCCAGCATTTCAGCGGTCGACAACATACCGGCGGCGGTCAGATTCACCGGTGGACTCGACCGGGGTGCTCTCGAGCAGGCCATCGGCGATGTCGTCTCCCGGCACGAGGTGCTGCGCACGATCTACCCCCAGACGGCCGAAGGGCCGCACCAGGTGATCCTGCCCGTCTCGCAGGTAGACGTGTCGCTGCCCGTGGAAGATGTGACCGAGACCGAACTGCTCGGCAAGGTCATCGAATTCATCATGACTACCTTCGATGTCACCGTCGAGGTGCCACTGGCCGTCAAGCTCTTCCGCGTCACCGACGGCGAGAACACCGAGCACGTCTTGGCTTTCACGGTGCACCACATCTCCGCGGACGGTGCGTCCATGGTCCCGATGGCTCGGGATGTGATGGCCGCCTACCTCGCCCGGGCGAACGGTGACGCTCCGCAGTGGGCTCCCTTGGCGGTCCAGTATGTGGATTACGCTCTGTGGCAGCGTGCGGTATTGGGGTCCGAGGACGATCCGGAATCACTGGCCGCCAAGCAGCTCGCGTACTGGACTCGCACCCTGGCGGGTCTGCCCGATCAGCTGGAGCTGCCCGCTGACCGGCCGAGAACAGGTCAGCGCCGATCGCACGCGGCGAAGTCCGTTCAGGGCAGGGCCCTGCGCTTCGACGTCGACGCCGAGCGCCACGCCAAGCTGCACGAGCTGGCGCGCGCCAACAACGCGTCGCTGTTCATGGTCGTGCACGCCGCGCTCGCGGTGCTGCTGGCCCGGCTCTCGGGCACCGAGGACATCGCGGTCGGCACCCCGATCGCGGGCCGCGGTGAGCGTGAACTCGATGATCTGATCGGCATGTTCGTGAACACCCTGGTGTTCCGCACGCGGGTCGACGCCGGTGCGAGCTTCGCCCAGCTGCTCTCCGAGGTTCGCGAACGCGACCTCGAAGCGTTCGCGAATGCCGACGTGCCGTTCGAGCGGCTCGTCGAGGTGCTCAACCCGGTGCGCTCCGCCGGGCGCAACCCGCTGTTCCAGGTGGGCCTGTCGTTCCAGAACCTGGCCAAGGCGGCCTTCGAACTACCTGGCCTGCACGTGGCTCCGGTCGAATTCGATGTGCAACTGGCCAAGACCGACCTGCAGGTCACGGTCGCCGATATGTACGCCGAGGACGGTAGCCCGGCGGAGATCGGCATCGAATTCGCCTATGCCACCGACTTGTTCGACGAATCGACCGTGCGGTCGTTCATCGACAGGTTCGCGCGGGTGCTCGATGCCATCATCACCGATGCTTCCAGCGCTGTCGGTGAGATCGACCTGCTCGACGCGGGTGAGCGTGCCCGGACACTGGTGGATCTCAACGACACCCGGCGCGCGATCGAACCCGGGCTGCTGCTCGACGGTTATCGCCGCGCGGTGGCGGAATTCCCGACACGGGTGGCGATTTCGTTCGAGGGCCGGCAACTCACCTATGCCGAGTTCGATGCTCGGGTGAACCAGGTGGCGCGCCTGCTCATCGCACAGGGAGTCGGCGCCGAGTCGTTGGTGGGCTTGGCGATGCGTCGCTCATTGGATCTCGTGGTCGGCATGTACGCGATCGTGACGGCGGGCGGTGCCTGGGTGGCATTGGATCCCGATCACCCGGCCGAACGCATCGCCTACATTCTCGAGACCGCACAACCGGCGTGCGTATTGACCACAACCGCTGATGCGGTCGCATTGCCCGACGAGATCCAGGCACTGCACTTGGATACGGTTGCGCTCGACGAGTTCTCGGTCGAACCGGTGGCGGATGCGGAGTTGCGGAGACCGGTGCGCCCGGACAATCCGGCCTACGTGATCTTCACCTCGGGCTCGACGGGCCGACCGAAGGGCGTGACGATCTCTCACGGTGCGATCCACAACCAGACCACCTGGATGCTCGCGCAGTACCCGATGGGCCCGCACGACGTCTATCTCCAGAAAACGGCCACGACGTTCGACCTGTCGCTGTGGGGCTACTTCCTGCCGTTGCGCGCCGGTGCGACACTGGTGGTCGCGATGCCTGATGGCCACCGCGATTTCGACTACATCGCTGAAACGATTGCCGAACAGGGTGTTACGGTCACGGACTTCGTGCCGTCCATGTTGTCGGTCTTCGCCGCGCACGCCCGGCCGGGTTCGATGCCGACTCTGCGCAGGGTGTTCGTGATCGGTGAGGCATTGCCACCGAAGACGGTCGACGCGGTCATGGCTCTGGGCCCGGACATCGACGTGCACAACCTCTACGGTCCGACCGAGGCGACGGTGTCGATCACCCATTGGTCTGCCGAGGGCGGCGACATTCAGACCGTCCCGATCGGATTGCCGCAATGGAACAGCCGCGTATACGTGCTGGATGCACGCCTGGGACCGGTCCCCGCCGGAGTGCCGGGTGAGCTGTATCTGGCTGGTGATCAGCTGGCTCGCGGTTATGCGGGACGGCCGGACCTGACCTCGGATCGTTTCGTGGCAAACCCGTTCGAGCCGGGTAAGCGCATGTACCGCACCGGTGATCTCGTGGTGTGGCGTACCGGGCCGGACCGCCTCGAGTACATCGGCCGCACCGATTTCCAAGTGAAATTCCGAGGACAGCGCATCGAACTCGGCGAGATCGAAACCGCGCTTCTGGCCCAGCCTGCCGTCAGCCAGGCGGTCGCGGTGGTGGTGCCGAACGCCCTGGGCGATCAGATGGTGGCTTACGTCGTGCCCGCCCCGGGCCACACCACCGACCAGCAGCAACTGCTCGCGGCGATGGCCAGGGCGCTACCGGCTTACATGGTTCCGGGCGCGATTGTCACGCTGGATGCCTTCCCGCTCAACGCCAGTGGCAAGCTCGACCGGAAGGCGCTACCCGAACCGGTTTTCGCTCCCCGCGAGTTTCGGGAGCCGGTGGGCGCGGCTGAAATTGCCGTCGCCGAAGTTTTCGCCACCGTACTCGGCGTGGAGAGTATCGGCGCAGACGATGACTTCTTCGCACTCGGCGGCAACTCGCTGCTGGCGACCCAGTTGGCCGCACGTATCGGTGCGGCCCTCGATACCCGGGTGCCGGTCCGCGCCGTGTTCGAGGCGTCGACCGTCGCGGGCTTGGCTGCCAACATCGGGCAGCACGCCAGAGCGGGAGACCGCAAGGCGCTCACCGCCGTCGAACGACCCGACAACATCCCGCTGGCACTCGCCCAGCAGCGCATGTGGTTCCTCAACCAGTTCGACACCGCCTCCACCGCTTACAACGTGCCCGCCGCGGTGCGCCTGACCGGGGTGATGAACGAGGACGCGTTGCGTGCCGCGATCGCGGATGTGGTTGCCCGCCACGAGATTCTGCGGACCATCTACCCGCAGACCGAGGACGGGCCGGTGCAGGTCATCCTGCCTCTCGCACAGGCCGTGCCCGAGCTGCAGGTGCATACCGTAACCGCCGACGAAGTCGTGGGCGCGGTGATCGAGGTAATCTCCACCTCCTTCGATGTCACCGTCGAGGTCCCGATCAAAATGGCGCTGTTCAAGATCGAGGGCACCGAAACTGCTCCGGCGGCCCCCGTAGTCGAGTCGGAGGCGGCCTCTCACGCGGCGGCCTACACCTTCGACTTCGCCGATATCGCGCCCACCGGGCAGTACCCGGTGGTGGACCCGAACGCCCCGGTGAGCGCGGAATACGTACTCGCCCTGGTGATCCACCACATCTCCGGTGACGGTTCCTCGGTGGCCCCGCTGACCCGCGACCTGATGACCGCCTACGCGGCGCGTTCCATCAAGCAGAAGCCGGGCTGGCAGCCGCTGGCGGTGCAGTACGCCGACTACTCCATCTGGCAGCGCGAACTGCTCGGTGACGAGAGCGATCCGGAATCCCTCGCCGCCAAGCAGGTCGCCTACTGGCGCAACGCCCTTGCCGGGCTGCCCGATCAGCTGGATCTCCCGGCCGACCGGCCGCGTCCGGCCGTGCAGTCCTTCGCGGGCGGCAAGATCGATGTCCGCATCGACGCCGAATTGCACAGTGGCCTGGTGGAATTGGCGCGCGCCGAGGGCGCGACGCTGTTCATGGTCGTGCACACCGCGCTCGCGGTGCTGCTGTCGCGGCTGTCGGGTTCCGACGACATCGCCATCGGCACCCCGATGGCCGGTCGTGGCGAGGCCGTGCTCGACGACCTGATCGGTATGTTCGTCAACACGCTGGTGTTCCGCACCACTGTGGAGGCGGGGGAGTCGTTCGCGGCGCTGCTGGGACGTCAGCGCGAGACCGACATCCAGGCGTACGCCAACGCCGACGTGCCGTTCGAGCGGCTCGTCGAGGTGCTCAACCCGGCCCGCTCCACCGCACGGCACCCGCTGTTCCAGGTGGGCCTGTCCTTCCAGAACCTGACCCGCTCCACCCTGGAACTGCCCGGGTTGAGCGTGTCCGGGCTGGATGTGGACACCGAGCTGTCGCAGTTCGACCTGCACCTCATCGTCTCCGACCTCTACGGCGAAGACGGTGCGGCCCAGGGCATCACGGGCATCCTGACCTATGCCACGGATATCTTCGACCGCGAGACGGTGGACGGGTTCGCGGAACGCTTCGTGCACCTGCTGCGGGCCATCGTGGCCGCGCCGCGCACCAACGTCGGCGCGATCGAACTGCTGGCTCCGGCCGAGCGGACCGAGATCCTCGAGGCGCGCAACGAGACCGCGCACCCGGTGGATTCGAACGCCACGCTGGTGTCGATGCTCAACGCGACGGTGCTGGCCAAGCCGACCGCCATCGCGCTCATCGGACCCGACGGGCAGACGCTGACCTACGCCGAACTCGGCGCGCGGGTCAATCAGTTGGCCCGTGAGCTCATCGCGCGCGGCATCGGCACCGAAGACCGAGTGGCGCTGGCCATCCGCCGTTCGGTCGAACTCGTGGTCGCCATGTACGCGGTGTCGGTCGCCGGTGCGGCATACCTGCCGGTGGATCCGGATCAGCCGGCCGAGCGGGTGGGTTACATCCTGGAGACCGCCGCACCCGCCGCCGTGCTCACCACCGTGCGCGACGGCTTCGAGCAGCCTGACCCCCGCCACCCCGTCAGGTTGTCGGACCCCCGCGACCCGGGCGAGCTGTCCAACTCGGGCCATCCCGGCGCACCGTCCGACTCCGGGCAATCCGGCACGCTTGTCGGCCGCTACGCACAAGACGCAGCATTGGATTGCGGCCACGACCACGCCGGATCGCGGGAGCTGATGCCGAAAGTCGTGTGCATCGACGAGCTAGAGCTGTCCGGCCACTCGACCGAGCCGGTCACCGCAGTCGAGCGGGTGCGCGAACTGACCGCTGCCAACACCGCGTATGTCATCTTCACGTCCGGTTCGACGGGTCGGCCGAAGGGTGTGGCGTTGCCGCACAACGCGATCGCCAACCAGTTGCAGTGGAAGACCGCTGAATTCGGGTTGGGCGCGGATGACGCGGTGCTGCTCAAGACCGCTGCGACCTTCGACTTGTCGGTGTGGGAGTTCTGGTCGGCCGCTGTATCCGGTGGCCGTCTGGTCATCGCGTCCGCTGACGGGCACCGGGATCCGGCGTACCTCAACGAGCTGATGGCTCGCGAGCGGGTGACCACGCTGCACGTGGTGCCGTCGATGCTGGACTCGCTGCTCACCGAAGCCGAAGGCACACTGAATGATTCACTGCGGCGTGTGCTGGCGATCGGTGAGGCGTTGCCCGCGTCGGTGGCGCAGCGCTTCCGCGCAGGAAACCCTGACGCGCAGCTGTTCAACCTCTACGGCCCGACCGAGGCGGCGGTGTCCATCACGAGCCATCTGGTCACCGACGCCGACGCCGGTGCGGTGTCCATCGGTGTGCCGGAATGGAACTCGCAGGCCTACGTGCTCGACGCGCGTCTGAACCCGGTTCCCGACGGTGTGTCCGGTGAGCTGTACCTCGCCGGTGCGCAGTTGGCGCGTGGCTACTTCGCGCGACCGGATCTGACCGCTGATCGTTTCGTGGCCAACCCGTTCGCGGTCGGCGAGCGCATGTACCGCACCGGTGACCTGGTCGCCTGGAACGACGGCGAACTCGATTACCGGGGCCGCACCGATTTCCAGGTGAAGATCCGTGGTTTCCGTATCGAGCTCGGTGAGATCGAAGCCGCGCTGCTGGCGTTGGCCGAGGTCGCGCAGACCGCCGTCATCGCCAAGCAGGACGCCCGTACCGGCGACCGGCTGGTCGCCTACCTGGTGCCGTCCGGCTCGGGTGTGGATGTGCCGTTGGTGAAGTCGGCGCTGAGCTCGGCGCTGCCGTCGTACATGGTGCCGTCGGCGTTCGTGGTCCTGGACGCCCTGCCGCTCAATGTGAACGGCAAGCTGGACCGCAAGGCGCTGCCGGAGCCCGAGTTCGAGACCACCACCTACCGTGCACCATCCACCCCGATCGAGCGATCCATCGCGGAGGTATTCACCGATGTCCTCGGTGTCGATCGGTTGGGCGCGGACGACTCGTTCTTCGCGCTCGGCGGTGACTCGATCCTGTCGATTCAGCTGGTCTCTCGGGCGAAGGCGCGCGGCATCGTGTTCTCCCCGCGTGATGTGTTCGAACAGCGGACTGTCGCGGGGCTGGCCGAGGTCGCCAAGCTGGGCGGGGACACCACGGCGCAGCAGCTGGTGGAGCTGCCGGGCGGTGGCGTCGGCAATATCCCGCTGACGCCGATCATGCACGCGATGCTGTCGAACAACCCTTCCTACGAACGGTTCTCGCAGTCCATGCCGCTGCGGCTGCCGGAGGGGATCACGCGCGACGTGTTGGTCGGTGCCATCTCGGCGTTGTTCGACCACCACGATGTGCTGCGGTCGCGTCTGCGCGGAAACCCTTCGGAGGGCCTTGAATATGTTGCGCTGCCGAAGGGTGCCGTCGATGTCGACGCGCTGGTGCATCGGGTCGAGCTGGCCGGGGACGTCTCCGACGAGGAGCTGACCCGGGTCGGCAGCATCGAATTCGATGCCGCGCTCGGACGACTGGATCCGGCGAACGCGGCCGTGGTGCAGTTCGTCTGGTTCGCCTTCGCCCCCGAGGGTTCCGACGAGGCACGCGTGCGCCGCGATGTGCTGCTGATCGTCGCGCACCAGATGGTGGTCGACGGTGCGTCCTGGCGCATCCTGATTTCGGATCTAGGTCTGGCATGGTCGCAGGTGGCGTTCGAGCAGCGGATCGCGCTGCCCGAGACCGGCACCTCGATGCGGCGCTGGGCGCATGCCTTGGTCGAGGAGTCGCGTAGTGAGGCGCGGGTCGCGCAACTGCCGTTCTGGCAGCGGGTTACCGAGACTCCGGATCCGCTGCTCGGGTCACGGGCCTTCGACCCGGCCGTCGATACCTTCGCAACCGTCGAGCGCATCGAGATCACCGTCCCGGCGAAGGTCACCGAAGCAGTGCTTACCGCGGTACCCAACCTCTACCGCGGCGATGTCAGCCATGGCCTTCTGACGGCGCTGTCCATGGCCGTGGCGAGCTGGCGCGGGCAGGCCACCCTCGGCTCGACGTTGATCAGGATCGAAGACTCCGTCCGCGAAGAGGAAGTTGTTCTGGGCGCGGATCTTTCGCGCACGGTCGGCTGGTTCAGTACGGCGTTCCCGGTGCGACTGGATCTGCCGGGCGTCGACCTCGCCGATGCGTTCGCGGGCGGAAAAGCCCTGGGCGACATCGTGAAGTCGGTCAAGGAGCAGTTGCTGGCCCTGCCCGACAAGGGTCTGGGCTGGGGTCTGCTGCGCTACCTCAACGACGAAACCGGCTCGCAGCTGCGGGATGTCGGCCAGATCAGCTTCAACTACCTGGGCCGCATGTCCGCCGGCGAGGTGCCCGAGGGCATGGCCGAACTCGGCTGGGTGCCCGTCGACGACCTGGGTCGCTTCGATGGCGACATGCCCGCTGACGCTACCCTCGACGTCAACACCATCGTCACCGACGGTGAGGACGGTCCGCAGCTGGGTGCGGCTTTCTCCTTCCCGCGCGGGCTGCTCGAGGCCGAACGGGTACAGGAGCTCGCGGATCTGTTCGTGGCGGCGCTGACCGCGCTGGCCGAGCACGCCAAGCGGCCCGAGGCCGGTGGTCTCACACCGTCGGACCTGCCACTGGTGCACGTCGCACAATCCGACATCGAGGTGTGGGAGCGCAATTACCCCGCGCTGTCGGATGTGTGGACGCTCTCGCCGCTACAGTCCGGACTGGTATTCCACTCGCTGCTCACCCAGAACACGGTGGACGTCTACACCATTCAGACCGCGCTCGATTTGAGCGGTGCGGTGGATGTGGATCGGTTGCGGCTGGCCGCGCAGGCCATCCTGGACCGGTACCCGAGCCTGCGGACCGCGTTCGTCACCGACTCCGACGGACGACCCCATCAACTGGTACTCGAACGCATCGAGGTGCCGTTCCGGGTCATCGATCTTTCGGCGATGGATCTGCCCGCATCCGACCGCGTTTCCCGCCTGCGCGAGCTCACCGATCAGGACCGAGCGGACCAATTTGATCTGTCCGCACCCCCGCTGATGCGATTCACCATGTTCAAGCTGGCCGAAGACCAATGGCACCTGGTGATCACGACTCACCACATCCTGGTGGACGGCTGGTCGATGCCGCTGCTCATGCAGGATCTACTGGTTCTGTACGCGATGCACGGTGACGCGTCGGTGCTGCCTCCCGTGCCGTCGTTCCGCGACTACCTGGCCTGGCTGGCCGGGCGGGACCGCGACGAATCGCTCGCGGCGTGGCAGCGCGCCCTGGCCGGGGTCAGCGAGCCCACCCAGCTCGCGCCCGCCACTGGACGCGCCGAGAACTACGAAATCGGCCGCTACACACTGGAAATCGACCCCGGCCGCAGCCGCGCGCTCAACAAGCGCGCCGGGGAACTCAACGTCACGCTCAACACGCTGGTCCAGACCTCCTGGGCAGTGCTCATCGGACGCCTCACCGGGCGCAGCGACGTGGTGTTCGGCGCGACCGTGTCCGGTCGCCCCGGCGATGGCTTTCTCCTTGTCCGCGGCGGTGGCGTTCGGATTGCCGAGCGCGCAGTTGGCCGGATCCTCGAACCCCGGGATTCCGGCCGCCGCCAGCGC
>NZ_JBSGBY010000299.1:0-10247 GCF_053601505.1 Nocardia sp. NPDC004722 | reverse complement strand
CGGCGTGCGCAGGACCGTGAGGCCCGCGGTGAGTGCGGAACCGGCTGTGCTCCAGCCGATTCCGGCGGGTTGGGTGGTCAGGACGACCACGATGTAGCGCAGTGGCTGGTCGGGGGAGATGCCGACGAGGCCGGTGGTGTTCATCGTCGTGGAGGCCCTCAGCATCATCCAGCCCTGTTTGACGGCGCTGGGGACGTCGGGGAAGGCATTGGGGATGCCGAAGGACTGGTCGGTGCCGTCGGCGGCGATTCGGCTGGTGTGGCTCAGGCCGTTCATGATGATCCGGCGCGCCGGTTCGGGAACCGAGGTGGCGAGGTAGCGGTAGATGCTGACGACATCCGCCGGGGTGGTGCGGGTTTCGCCCCATTGGGAGGTGTCCTCGGGCGGCTGGGTCCCGGTGAGCCCGATCAGATCGACCATCCGGTTCACGATCGCGGTGCCACCGCCCACGCTCCACAGCTCGTCGGCGATATCGTCGTCACTGGCCGAGAGCATGCGCTCCAACCGTGTCGAGTCGGCCGAATCCACCTGCGGGCCTTTGCCGTGCAGCACATCCAGCGCGATCAGCAGTTTGACCACGGACGCGGTGTAGAACTGCTTGTCGGGGGCGAGGGTGGCGACCACGCCGCCGGTGCCGGTGTCGACGACATCGATGCCGACCTCGGTGCCGGGTGAGACGTCCTCGATCGCGGACTGCATCTGCCGGGCCACTTCCTCGGGCGGCACCGCGGGCCAGGTGAGACTCACGGGCGCGGCCGATGCCTCACAGGGCGCGGCCTGGATCGCGGCGAAGACGAGCATTCCGACCGCGGCACTCCGCCGCCACGAGCGGGATGCGCGGATGGGGCGCGCGACCACGCCGCCGGTATTTGTCCGCATACGTATTGCCTTCGGGCTTCGAATCGGGTTTTGGTGCACGAATTCGCGGCCAGCCGATTCACGCCCCTCAGAACAGGGCTGCGGCATTGCATGGCGTATCCCGTTGTGCGGGAAGCCACCTGACTGATTGCGCAGTAGCTTGACATCACAAGTATTGGCTGTCAATTCATGTGACCGCCATTACCGCCCGCTGCGGCCGAATCGATTCGGGCAGGTAATCACCCGTTAAGAACAGGAAAAACTTTGCGGCGGAACGGGCCCGAACGGTACGTCGGGCCTGACAACCCGAGTCGCTGTTTCGTCGGGTTGGATGAAGGGGCATCGATCGAAGGAGCCGGACATCATGACCGATCCGCGGTTGCAGGCGGTGATGAGTGAGCGCCGTCAGCTGATCAACCTCGCCTACCGGCTGCTCGGTTCACTGAGCGAGGCCGAGGACGTGGTGCAGGAGACCTACGCGCGCTGGTACTCGCTGTCCGAGCGCAAGCGCGACGAGGTGGACAAGCCCGGCGCATGGCTGACGACGGTCGCCGGGCGCATCTGCCTGGATCTGCTCGGCTCGGCGCGCGCCCGGCGCGAACAGTATGTGGGCGAATGGATTCCGGAGCCGCTGCCCGGCAGTCCCGACCTGTTCGGCGGCGCGACCCCCGCCGATCCCGCCGACCGGGTCACCCTCGACGAGTCGATCAGCATGGCGTTCCTGGTGGTGCTGGACTCCATGACCCCCGCCGAACGGGTGGCGTTCGTCCTGCACGACGTCTACCGCTACTCCTTCGCCGAAATCGCGGAGATCGTCGGCCGCACCCCCGCCGCCTGCCGCCAGCTCGCCTCCAGCGCCCGCCGCCGCATCGACACCTCGCGCAGCCCGTCGAGCACCGAACGCGCCGACGTGGTCCGGGATTTCAAACGCGCTTGGGAGACAGGCGATCTGACGGCCCTGATCGGCCTGCTCGACCCGGCCGCCATCGCGACCGCCGACAGCGGCGGCCGTACCGTCGCCTTCCTCGACCCGATCATCGGCGGCGACCGGATCGCCCACGCCTGGATCGAGATCGCCGCCCGCGGCCCGAACGTCACCCTGGTCGAGCGCACCGTGAACGGCCAGCCCGGTCTGGTCGCCGAGCACGACGGCACCATCATCTCGGTCTTCGCCTTCGACATCGCCGACAACCGCGTCACCCGCATCTGGGTGATGCGCAACCCCGAGAAGCTCCGCCTCTGGACCACCGGGTGAACCAGCTAGATTGGTGATCGTGTCAGCAGCGCCCCTTCAAGCGGTCAAACAGACCATGAGGACTCGCTGGCCGCTGTATCTAGCTTCCATGCTCGCGGCCAACGCGTTCGGTGCTGTGCTGGTGTGGGCGTTCATTCAGTACGGGTTGCCGGTTCCGGCGAATGGGAACAGCGCGACTCGGCAGACGGGGCTGTTGATTCCCGCGGTCGTGCTGCTGGTGGGCGGGTTCCTGAGTGTGACGGCGTCGGCACTGATGCTGCGGCCGGTGATGCGCTGGCAGGTGCGCGGTGGGCCGCCGTCGCGGCAGGAGCAGATGGCCGCGCTGCACGCGCCGTTGCGGCAGTCGATCGTGCACCTGGTGTTGTGGCTGATTCTCGGCGGCGTGCTGGCGTCGCTGATCATCGTGCGGACGCCGGAGATGGCGGCGGCGGTGATCGTCACCGAATGTATGGCCGCCACCATCGTTTTCGGCTTCACCTACATGCTGGGCGAGCGCATTCTGCGGCCGGTCGCGGCGGAGGCGCTGACCACGGGGGCCTTCGACCACACCCTGACGGCGGGCGTCGGCACCCGGATGGCGATGACCTGGGGCATGGGCACCTTCGCGCCGACGATCGCCATCGTCCTGTTGTGCGTCACCCAGATTTCCTCCCGCGTCCAGTTTTCCGCGCAGTCGCTGGCCGTTTCGATTCTCCTGTTGTGCGGTGTGGTGATCATGCAGGCGCTGGCTCTTTCCATGCTCACGGGTTCTTCCATTTCCGATCCGATCCGCCAGCTCAGCCAGGCCATCGACCGTGTGCAGGAAGGCGCGCGGGATGTGCAGGTGGAAGTTTTCGACGGTTCGGAAATCGGGCTGCTGCAGGTTGGCTTCAACCGCATGATGGGCGAGGCCGCGAAACGGCGGGAACTGCAGGAATTGTTCGGCCAGCACGTGGGCGAGGATGTCGCGCGCCGGGCACTGGAGTACGGCACCGAACTCGGTGGTGAAACCCGATTCGTGGCGGTCTTGTTCGTGGATATGGTCGGTTCCACCGCGACCGCCGCGGAACGCCCGCCGACCGAAGTGGTCAGCCTGCTCAACGAGTTCTTCCGGGTTGTCGTGGATGTCATCGACCGGCACCACGGACTTATCAATAAATTCATGGGCGATGCCGCGCTGGCCATCTTCGGTGCGCCGCTGGACCGTCCGGACGCACCGACCGCGGCCCTGGCCGCCGCCCGTGAGCTGCGAGAAGCCCTGCGCGAGGTGGTCGGACTGGATATCGGCATCGGTGTTTCGGCGGGCCTGGCGGTGGCCGGGAATATCGGCGGCGCGAATCGCTTCGAATACACGGTGATCGGTGATCCGGTGAACGAGGCGTCACGCCTGACCGAACTCGCCAAGGACCGCCCCGGACGCGTCCTGACCTCGTCGAGCGCCCTTTTCTTCGCCGACGAGAACGAGCAACGGCATTGGCAGACCGGTGAAGAGGTGCAACTGCGCGGCCGCCGCCGGAAAACCCGGCTCGCCTGGCCGTCGGAAAGCGTCGACCCGACTGATGCAGACGAGGCGGCGGCGAGTTCGTTAGGGTGAGAGCGTGACGGCCCATGGTGACCTGGCCGGCGAACCTGCGCCGCCTGCGGATAAACCGCACCGTGGCAGGTTCTGGTGGGCCAAATGGGTTCTCGGCACCGCGCTCGTGGGGCTGCTGATTTCCGAGGGCATATATCTATATCCGCGCCTGCACGAATCCTGGAAGAACCTCACCGAAATCCATTGGGGCTGGGTCGCGGCCTGCATCGTGATGGCGGCGCTTTCCATGAGCGGATTCGGCCGCATCCAGAAACAGCTGATGCACGCCGGCGGCGTGGAGGTGAGCCAGCGCAAATCGGTGGCGGTGGTCTACGGTGCGACCGGCATGTCGCTGACCCTGCCCGCGGGCCAGGTGTTCTCGGCCGCCTTCACCTACCGGCAGACCCGGCGCTGGGGCGCGAGCCCGATCCTGGCGTCCTGGCAATTGGTGATGTCGGGTGCGGTGGCGGCGGGCGGACTGGCCCTGCTGGGTCTGTTCGGCGCGGTGTTGTCCGGCGATCGGGTCGGACCGATGAAGGTGATCCTGACGCTGGGCACCATCGCCGTGCTGATCTGGGCGGTCAACTACGTCTCCCGGCATCCGGGCGGCGTGGAGGCGCTGCTGCGGCGAATCCTGCACCGGGTGAACCGGATTCGGCACAAGCCCGCCGATACCGGGGTGGAGAAGGTCGGCGAGATCCTCTCGCAGCTGGAATCGGTGGACCTCGACAAGCGCGACGGCGCGTGGGTCGTGGTGTGGGCCTTGCTGCATCGACTCGCCGATGTCGCGTGCCTGGGTTTCGCCTGTTACGCGGTGGGCGCGGACCCGCGCTGGGCCGCGCTCATGCTGGCGTTCGCGGCCGGTAAGGCCGTCGGCACCATCCCGCTCGCGCCGGGCGGCATCGTCTATGTGGATGCCACGCTGATCTATTCGCTGACCGTGGCGGCCGGACTGCCCGCCTCGCAGGCCGTGGCCGCGGCCTTCCTCTACCGCCTGGTCAGCTTCGTGCTGGTGGCGATCGTCGGCTGGATCGTCTTCCTGTTCCTCTTCCGCAAACCGCAAGCCGACGACGCGGAACTCGAGAAGGAATTCGAGCAGCGCGGCAATTCCCTGGTCACCGACCGCCGACGCCCCAATCCACCGGCGGGCCCCGAAGGCACCGCCGCCTGAACCGATACCCTGTGGCCCGTGAGGAAACTGGTGCCGTTCGCCGTGGATGTCGTGCTCGTGGTGTTCTTCTGCGTGCTCGGGCGGCGCAGTCATGACGAGGCCACGCTGGGTGTGGGCCTGCTGCGCACGTTCTGGCCGTTCGGCACCGGGCTGGTGCTGGGCTGGGTGATCGCCGTCGCGGTGGTGTCGGGTCGCGAGGGGGTCAGTGCGGCACGGCGTTTCGACGGTCGCGCGTGGTGGCCGACCGGGGTGATCCTGTGGTTGAGCACGCTGGTCATCGGCATGCTGCTGCGGGTCGCGTCGGGCCAGACCATCGCGTTCAGTTTCGTCGTGGTGGCCGCGACCTTCCTGGCCCTGTTCCTGATCGGCTGGCGCGCGGCGGTTCAGATCCTGCGCGCCCGCTAGTCCGGTGAGGCCAGCGACTGCAGCAGACGCGCGGCCACCCGGGCGGTCAGGTCGGCGCTGTCGGGATCGTCGATGTGGATGGCGAAGGCCAGGTCACCCATGGTGGCGATGAGCCAGGCGCTGTTGCCGGTGGTCGCGCCGTAGGCCTGCACGTCGCGATACCGGTTGAGGGCGGCCATTTCCGGCGCGCCGACCCCGTCGTGCAGCATGGCGCGCAACCGGTCGGTCGCGCCGCCGGGCAGCGCGGCCAGGTCGGCCTCGGTGGTGGCGGGCTGACCGATGGTGATCATCGGCTTGGGCACCTGGCCGTTGGCGATGGCGGCCGCGGCGATGGCCATGCCCCAGGGGCTGGCCAGCAGCGAGTCCGCCGCATTGCCCCGCCCGACATTCTCGGCGGCGTTCTTGCCGGTGGGCAGGCGACCGGTGGTCTCCTCCAGCCCGGGCACCTTGAAGTCGATGCCGATGCCCAGCAGGCTGGCCGCGTCCGCGGCGTCGCCCACCGAAACGTCCTGCGGCGCTTTGTTCTTGGTGACCGCGGCGACGTTCTTGAACAGCTCGATCATGCCGCCGACCGGATAGAGCCCGGTGAAGGCGATATTGCCGCGCTCGCTGGCCTGGCTGTTCTGCGCGGCCGCGACGGTCGCGCCACTCGAGGGCTGGATGGCCACGATCGAGGTGGGCGAGCCGGTGCTCACCACCGCGTCCTCGGCGGCGCGCTGCAGCCGCTGGTCCATGGTGGCGGGGATGTCGGGTCCGGGCGGGCCCTGCTCTCCGGCCAGCTGGGTGACGAAGCTGCCGTCGGGTTCGAAGAGCTGAACTCCCCAGCCGGAGTGCGCGTCCCGGTTGTCGGCCCACACCTTGCCGAACGCGTCGAGCAGCGGCGACCAGATGCGGCGGTCGGCGGCGATCAGCTTCGGCTGCTTCTCCATCACCACGCCCGGGATCGGCGCCATGCGCGGTTGCAGGATGTTGAAGTCGCCATCGCGCAGGTTGACCGCGACGATGGGTTTGCCCTGCGAGGCCGAGAGCTGTTGCAGCAGTGCCGGTCCGTCGATGAGCGGGGCGACGGGCGCGATGGCCGCGCCGAGCGCGTTGGTGGAGGCGACCGGGTCGACGATCTTGGCCGGGTCCAGCTTGATGACGTTGATGGTCTGCTCGGTCATGAGCGGCTGCCCGACGATGTCGTTCACCTTGGGCGAGGGCTGGGCGGAGGTGTGCACCAGTTTGGCGCTGCGCTTGGCGTCCAGCTGCGGCATGACCAGGGCCGGATCCCACGAGATGCGCCAGCCCACACTGAGTTTGCGCACGGTGCCGTTGAGGTCGTATTTCCAGTCGCGCTTGTCGCCGAAGTTCCAGGCACCGGTCATGGAGAAGAGACCAGTCGTACCGTCCAGTCCGATGTACTGGGTGACGTGGTAGTCGGGCTTGCCCGGATCGAGGCCCTCGAAAACTTGCTTCAGCGTTGCCGAAGCCCCGGCCGGGTAGGAAGTCAGTCGCGACGCCCCGTCATAGTCCTTCTTGTCGATCAGCGTGGTGAACCGTTCGACCACCGCCTCGGCACCCGACGATCGCTCCCGAACTCCACATGACCCCATCGCGATAGCGACGGCCGCCACACCCGCGAGTGCGATCGCACCCCGTACCCGGAAGCGGCGGGATCCCCACACATCCATATCGCCCACTCTTCACTCTGGCCACAACAGCAACAGGTCCACGGTACCGCGCTCCAACCGGCCGCGGCTCCACCTTTCCACCAGGCGTGCTTGTTCTGAGCACCACCATAGTGCCGAAATCGTTCGGCAGTGACCACTTACATGATCACCGGTCGGTTACAGCCCTGGCGTATTCGAGACTCGGGAGACCGTTCGGTTCTCACTGGTGACAGTCGCGCGAGCCGTTCCGGCGCGAGCCCGCGAACCCCGTTCTCCCAGAGCGGAACCCAGGGGAGCTGTTTCGACGTAACGTTGTAATCAGCATTACAACTCCATGCAGTAAGTGAGAGTGACCAACATGAGACACGGACATCGCGGACCCGGTTTCGGGCGCACCGGCGGCTGGCAGCAAGCCGACCTTCCCGACGCCTCGGACGCCGCCGACTGGTTCGCTGGTCGTTTGCCAGCCGACTGGTTCACCGGTCCCGCAACCCTCGAGATCGATCGCGACGAGATCGTCGTGGTCGGCGAACTCCCCCTCCCCGCAGCCGAACCCACCGACGCTCCCCCCGCGGACGCGCCCGCGGCCGGTATTCCCCAGGCCACCCGCGACGGCGTCATCGCCCGCTTCCGGGAGACCACCCGCCCCGCCCGCATGCAGATCGCCCAGGAGGCGCAGGCCCGTTACGGCCGCAATGTGGCCTGGGGCATCACCGTCGACGGTGAGCGAATCATGTTCACCCACCTGGCGATTCCGGTCATGACCCGGCTGCGCCAGCCCGAGCGCAAGGTGCTCGACACCCTCGTCGACGCCGGCGTGGCCCGCTCCCGCTCCGACGCCCTGGCCTGGACGGTCAAGCTGGCCGGCAAGCACGCCGAGGAATGGCTCGAGGAATTGCGCTCGGCCATGCGCAAAGTCGACGACCTGCGCACCGAGGGACCGACCGGCCTGTAGGCGGAGGCCCGGGCCGTAGAGTGGGCCACATGCCTGCAACCGGTCCGATCCTGGTGCTCAACGGCCCGAACCTGAACATGTTGGGCACGCGCCAGCCCGAGGTGTACGGCTCGGACACCCTCGACGACGTGGTGGAGCTGTGCCGCAAGACCGCGGCACGGTTCAACCGGGAGATCGTGGCGTTCCAGTCCAATCACGAAGGCGCGCTGATCGACCGGATCCATGCCGCGCGCGGCATGGAATCGGCGATCGTCATCAACCCGGGCGGCCTCACCCACACCTCGGTGGCGCTGCGCGACGCGCTGGTGATCCCCGAGGTGCCGATCGTGGAGGTGCACATCAGCAATGTGCATGCCCGCGAGGAGTTCCGGCACCACTCCTATGTCTCCCCCATCGCCACCGCGGTGATCGCGGGCATGGGGATCCAGGGTTACGCGGCCGCGATCGAGTTCCTCGCCACCCGCTGACCGCTCAGGCGTCCGCGCGCGCCGCGCCCATCAGCTCGTAGGTGGACACCGCCCGGCCCGCGTCGGCGCTGGCGGCGACGGCCTTGCGCCAGAACGCCTGTGCCGTGTGCGAGAGGGCGGCGTCCACCCCGACCTCCTCGCTGGCGTCGATGACGTGCTGCGCGCCCGCGTCCATCATCTTCAGCCCGGCCTCGTCGGCCCAGCCGCCGTTCTGGTTCTCCACCGAGAACTGCTCCATGAAGTACGGGAAGGCGGCGCTGGAGCGCACCGCGAACGGGACGAACGCGGCGATGTCGTGGCCGGAGCGGGCGATCATGGCCGTGGCCTGGTCGAAGGCCAGGAGCCACGGATGGAAGATGGTGAGCAGGCCCTGGTAGAAGACCTGCGCCAGACCGTCATCCACACCCAGGTACTCCTGTGGGCTGAGCGGCCGCAGCAGTTCGGCGTGCGCGTCGAACACCGCGCGGGGTCCGCTGTAGAAGATGTAGGACGCCGGGTGCTCGATATTGTCGCCCGCCGACATCACACCGCCGGACAGGAATTCGGCCCCGCGCTCGCGCACCCAGGCCGCGCCGTCGCGGGCCTTCTCCGGCGAATCCGACGAGAGATTCGCGATGATCTTGCCGCGCAGGCGATCCGCGGCGGGTTCCAGCACGTCGTACATGGCGGCGTAGTGGGTGAGGCTCAGGACGATGACCTCGTTGGCGTCCAGCGCCTCGGCGACCGTGGCCGCCCTGCGCGCCCCGAGTTCGACTAGATCGTCGGCCTTCCCGGGAGTGCGGTTCCAGACGGTCACCTCGACGCCGTCCTTCAGGAACGCCCGGACCATTGCCCGCCCCATCGGGCCCAGACCGATGACGGTGACGGATCGACGCAGTTCAGACATGGTGCTACCCCTTCGATTCCGGCCCTTCCGGTGCGGCGGGCCGAGTTCGAGAGTGCGCGCGATCGGTAGCCTCGGGAAGACCGCACCTGCGCGTGGGGTTGCTTACCCGGAGGTTCGAAATCTGGTCAGGAGGGCGCGATGAGTACCGAGGGTGACGCGGTTAACACGGTGTGCGGCATGTCCGTGGCCATCGATGTGGTCGGCGGCAAATGGAAGATGCACCTGATGTGGGTGCTGGCCGAGGGGCCGCAGCGCTTCGGGCAGATCCGCCGCCTGCTGACCGGGGTCAGCGAGAAGGTGCTCGCCGAGAACCTGCGCCAGATGGAGGCCAGCGGCGTCGTGCACCGCGAGATCTACCCGGAAATCCCGCCGCGCGTGGAGTATTCGCTCACCGAGCTGGGCTGGGACCTGAGCGCGGCGCTGCGGCCGCTCGAGGAGTGGGGCGACCGCAATCGCGACCGGGTGCTGGGCCGCCCGCTCAACGCGGCGGGCTGACCCGCCGCCGCTCAGGCTTCGGCGATCCGCGCCCCGATCCGCTCCAGCAGCGCGGCGGCGTTCGCCATGCTGCGGGCCGGATCCGGTTCCAGCTCGGAAAGCGCGTAGGCGGCGACGAATCCGGCCGCCCGCACCTGTTCCGGGGTGAGCTGGACGCGGCCCGCGACCGCGACGACCGGTACTCCGGCCGCCCGCGCGGCCCCGCCGACGCCCAGCGGGGCCTTTCCGGACAGGCTCTGCTCGTCGAGGGAGCCCTCCCCGGTGACCACGAGATCGGCCTCGGCCACCTGGGCCTTGAAGTCGATCAGGTCGAGCACCAGGTCGATACCGGAGCGCATGTGGGCGCCCAGCGCCGCCAGCGCCCCGAACCCGGTGCCGCCCGCCGCCCCCGCGCCCGGCTTGTCGGCCCATTCGGGACCGAGCACTGCGGCCCAATTCTTCAGTGCCGCTTCCAGATCCGCGACCTGTTCGGGGGTCGCACCCTTCTGGGGTCCGTAAACGGCGGCGGCCCCGTTCGTTCCGAGCAGCGGATTGTCCACATCACTGGCCAG
>NZ_JBSGBY010000298.1:0-10257 GCF_053601505.1 Nocardia sp. NPDC004722 | reverse complement strand
AGGCGCGCGGGCGCCGGGACGGAACCTGCTCACATTGCCGGTTTCCGCCCGGCCGCGCGGTATAGCCTGTCCCCTCTCGGGTGGATGAGGCGCAGGAGGGGCGTTGGGTACCGATCAGACGCTGTTGCACCGGTTCGTGATCTCCCAGCTGACGGCGATGGGGTTGGATCGACATCGCCTGATCAGCGAATGCGGGGTGCCGGACTGGACCTTGAGCGGGGGCGGGGTGCACGTGCCCAGCGAATCCTTCTGGCGTTTGTGGGAGATCGCCGCCCATCAGCTCGATGACCCGAATGTGGCGTTGCGCGTTGCCAGCCGGTATCAGCTCAAGGCGACCGGACTCTACGACTATCTCTTCACCAGCGCGCCCACGCTCGGCGCGGGACTGGCGACCTGCGGGCCCTACGTCAGCGCCGTCACCACCAACCATCGTTTCGACCTGGTCGACACCGCGCACGGACCCGCGTTGACGCTCGACATGGTCGACGGCGGAGACGCCACCCGCGACCACACCCAGCTGTGGGGGCTGACCGCGGTGCTGACCCGCGCCCGCCGCGTCGTCGAGGGTCCGCTGAACCCGACCCGGGTCACGCTGCGCCGGTCCGCGCCGCGGCGGCTGGACGCCTATCGGGACGTATTCGGCGATGCCACCCTCGAATTCGAGGCGGCGACCGACGCGATGGTGTTCCGTGCCGCCGACCTGGAACTGCCGCTCACCACCGCCGATCCGGTGCTGGCCACCGTGTTGCGCCCGCTGGCCGACGCGCTGCCGCCGCCACCGCCGTTGGCGTCCGCGTGGCCGGAGCGGGTCGCGGTGGCGGTGGCCGAGGCCCTCGATGACGGGGAGGTGTCCCTCGAACGGGTGGCGCGGCGGCTGGCCACCGGTCCCCGGACGCTGCAACGCCGCCTGGCCGAGGCGGGCACGACGTGGCGGCGGGAGCTGGATCGGGCGCGCTCGGCCCGCCTCGTCGCCGCCTCGACCGGTGGCCCGGTCAGCCGCAGCCGCCAGGCGGAACTGCTCGGCTACGCGGATTCGGCATCCATGCGGCGGGCGGCCCTGCGCTGGGCGGTCGTCACCCGCGGGCACGGACCCGGGGTCACACCTTCATGAATCCGGCGGCGATGCCCCAGAACAGGGAGCGTTCCATCGCCGCGAAATCCCAGTCCTCGGTGATCGCGTGCGAGGCCGCGACAATGCCGGGCACGTCGAAGTCGTCGCGGGTGGCTGTGCCCTTGGCTTCCAATGCCGCGATCACGTAGGCGACGGCGCCGTCTCGGGAATACGACAAAGTGGCTCCTCGCGCTCGGTGCTCATGGATGCCCGCGCCTGGATCGGCGCGGCAGACAACGGCGTATGGGCGCGGAAAACCGGCCCCCGTACCTTTCGGTGTGCTTCGAACACCAAGTGTTGCTACATAATCGCCGCTGGGCCAGTGCGAAACGCGTCAGCCTTGGGCAAACGTGTCAAACGATCGCATTTCCCGACTCCGGCACCCCCACACCGACTCTCGTACACTTCCTCGAATGATGGCGGCGAACACGGTGATTCACAGCGCGAAAAACTTGGCCATGGCGGCAGTGTCGTCGATCGCGGTGCTGGGCGGTCAGACCGCCACGGCAAGCACGGCGCAGGCCGACCCACCTGCCCCCCTCGACCACCTGGTAGCCCTGGTCGCCGAACGTCTCGACACCGCGGACACCGTCGCGGCGGTGAAGTGGTCGGCTGCCCTCGCCGACGGCAGCCAACCGACCATCGACGACCCGGTCCGCGAAGCCCAGGTGTACGACGCCATGGCGCAATTGGGCGCGGACAAGGGCCTCCCGGCCGCCCGAGTTCGCGAGATCTTCACCGCGCAGATCGATGCGAACAAGATCGTCCAGCGCGGCCTGGTGACCCAATGGCAATACGGCCTGACCGCGCCCGGCTCCCCGGCCGGCGGCCTCGGCCCGGTCCGAGCGGTCATCGATCGCGTCAACACCGAGATCATCGACGAATTGGCCGCGGACCGAACCGAACTGGCGCGACCCGGCTGCCCGGCCCGGCTCGCCGACAGTGTCCTGGCCACGGTGCGGGCAACCGGAAGCGACCCGCTGCACCAGGCGGCGCTGGTCAGGGCGGTTCTACCGCTCTGCGAAAGCTGAAGCGCTCAGGCGCTCTGGCGACGTAGGGTGGCCGCGCCCGCGAAGAGTGTGGCGATGGCGAAGGCGGCCAGGACGAGGAGGTCGAGCCAGAGGCGGGTGGTGGGGAGAGGGAAGGTGCCCACCTCGGTCATGGCGTCGGCGGCGTAGCGCAGCGGCATGGCGTCGCTGGCGAACTGGAGGGCGGTCGACATTTCCTCGCGGGGCCAGATCAGGCCGCACAGGAGGATCTGGGGGAAGACGATGGCGGGCATGAATTGCAGGGCCTGGAATTCGGTGCGGGCGAAAGCACTGGTGAACAGGCCGGTGCAGCAACCGAGGATGGCGGTGCTGACGGCGATGAGCAGGACCGTCGCGAGATTGCCCTGGGTGCGGAGGTTCAGCAGGCCGTAGGCGATGGCGCAGGCGATCGAGGCTTGCACCGCGGCCAGGAAGGCGAAGGCGATGGCGTAGCCGAAGAGCAGATCGAGCTTGTGCAGGGGAGTGCTGAGCAGGCGTTCGAGAGTGCCGCTGACCCGCTCGCGCAGCATGGCGACGCTGGTGATCAGGAACATCGAGGTGAAGGGGAAGATGCCGAGCAGCATCAGGCCGATCTGATCGAAGATGTCGAGCCGGTCGACGAAGATGAAGCGCAGCAGTGCCAGCAGCAGGCTCGGGACGGTGAGCACCAGGGCGATGGTGCGGCGGTCGTGGCGGACCTGGGTGAGCACGCGCAGCGTGGTGGCGAAGGTGAGCGAAACAGACATCAGGCGAGCACCTTTCGATCGTCGGAGCTGCCCGGGGCGTCGGGGCTGCCGGAGGCGTCGGCCCGGCGCAGGATCAGGCGCAGGAAGGCCTCTTCGAGATCCGGTGCGCCGGTGGCGGACCGCAGCTCGGCGGGAGTCTCGTCGGCGAGTAACCGGCCCTCGCGCAGCAGGAGCAGGCGCTCGCAGCGGTCGGCCTCGTCCATCACGTGACTCGACACCAGCAGCGTGGTGCCGCCCGCCGCGAGTTCGTGGAACTGTGCCCAGATATCCCGGCGCAGTACGGGATCCAGGCCGACGGTCGGCTCGTCGAGAATCAGGACGGCGGGGTTCGCCAGCAGTGCGCAGGCCAGGGAGACACGGGCGCGCTGGCCGCCGGAGAGCGCGTCCACCAGGCGGTCGGCGATCTCGGCCAGGCCCACATCGCGGATCGCCGCCTCCGCGGAAGCCGCTGTGGCGCCTTGGATCTTGGCGAAGTAGCGGGCGTTCTGGCGGATGGTCAGGTCGCCGTAGACCGAAGGCTGCTGTGTCACATAGCCGACCTGCCTGCGCAGTTCGGCCGCGCCCGCCGGTCGGCCGAGCACGGTGACAGTGCCCGATCGGATGCGCTGCACGCCCACGAGGGCACGCAGTAGCGTCGTCTTCCCGGATCCGCTGGGACCGAGCAGACCGGTCACACTGCCCGGCGACAGCGCGAAACCTATCCCGTGCAGCACCTGCTGCTTACCGCGGCTGACATTGAGATCCCGCACTTCTATTGTGCTGTCCGGCATTTCGCGTTCCTTCATGATTTCGTGCCCGGCACCGAGGTCGCCTGGGATTTCGACACCGTGACGGTCAGGTGCGCGTCGGGGTGTTGCGGAAAGCCGAGGACGGTCCGCAACGGTAGATGCGCGCCGCGCACCCGCACCCAGACCGTGAGGGTCGCGTCCGCGGTTGTGCCCGGCAGGATCGCCGCGACCGACGCGGCGGGCACCACGGCCTCGATCTTGAACGCGTCGATACCGGTGAACTCTTCGCGCCCAACGGTTTCCGGATCGCGCAACGACCGCAGCAGCCGCGCCAGCCCGCCGTCACGGCCGATCATCCCGCCAGGGCTCGGGAAACCCGCGGGCATCGGCAGCAGGGTTCCATTGTCGGACCTGCTGAAGACCTTGCCCTGCGCGGCGACGAAGTGCGTCACCGATCCGCCGGGCAGCGTCGCCGCGCCGGTGGCGCTGCCGCCGTCGCGGTTGGACACATCCGCGTCGAGTTCGCGTAACGGGAAGCCCGGCACCGCGCCCTCGGCGCGTAACAGCACATGCGCGGAATCGATTGCGCCCGCGGAGATCGCGGCGTCGCGCATCATCAGCCCGGCATCGGGCAGTCCCCCCGATCCGTCGGCACAGCCGGTGAGCGCAGCGGCCGTCATGAGCGCGACCACCGCGCCCGCGATCCTGTAGCGCACCGGAACACCTCCTATGGGTAGGGTCGCTACCCATAGGCTAGGCCACTTTTCCCTCGAAGGGTAGGCTGACTACCCATGAGCGCAGAAGTGCTGAAAGGGCACCTGGACGGCATGATCCTGGCCGTGCTCGCGGACGGCCCCAGCCACGGCTACGGCGTCATCGACGCGCTCCGCACCCGCACCGGCGGCCACTTCGATCTGCCCAAAGGCACCATCTATCCCGCGCTGCACCGGCTCGAACAAGCCGGACTGATCGACGGTGCGTGGTCGAGCGCGGGCGGTCGGCGGCGGCGCACGTACACCCTCAGCGCGGCCGGTCACCGGCGGCTCGGGATAGAGCGGGCGTCCTGGCGGGATTTCGTGGCGGCCGTGGGCGGCCTGATGGAGGGGAACGCCGGAATGGGGGAACAGCCATGTCCCGCAGTGTGATCGACGACTATCTCGACGACCTGGGCACGCGGCTGACGGGTACCTGGTGGGAACGCCAGGCCATCCTCGCCGAGATCGGCGACGGCCTGCACGAGGCCGCGGAATATCATCGCGCCCAGGGTCTTTCGCTCGAACAGGCGCAGGTGGCCGCGATCGGGGAATTCGGCGGCCCGACCGAGGTCGCCGACGAATTCGTACCGGTACTGTCCGGCAAGCGGATCCACCGCTACGGCTGCACCCTCACCGCCCTGGGCCCGCTGATCGGACTGGCATGGGGAACCGCCGCGCTATTGGGGTCCTTCAGCGCGGTTCCCCTCTGGCTGACCGTCTTCGGTCTCGTAGCGATGGCCCTCGCGGTCCTCATCGGCGTGCCCTGCGCGGTGGCCGCCATCGCCTCGACCGGCCGCGCCAGCCGATTCGTGCGCATCCCCACCCGCTTGGCCGCCAAGGCCCTGCTCGTCACCGCCGCGGTCGCCGTCTTCATCGACGTGACCCTACTGATCACCCTGCTGACCCTCATCGCCGAAGCCCCCCGAGATCTGGTGGTACTACCGGTCACGCTAGGCGCATTGATCAGCCTCACCCGCATCAGCATCGCGATCACCAGCGTCCCCCGCCTAGGCCCCGCCCGTGCCCTGGCCACGGTCGGCTAGCCCCAGCATGCGTTGACGTTGTCGGCGGGCGGTTCCTCGACCATGTCGTTCGTGCCGCCGAGAGCACGGGAGTTCGGTACCCCGGGGGTCCATGGCGTCCAGCCGGGATCTCCCTTCCACAGGAAGTCTTTCCAGGCTTGGATCAGTGCCGACTGGACGGCGAGGTGGGGTGGGGTGGCCGCGTCGACCTGGGCCAGCTTGTCGAAGAGGAACAGCAGGTCGGAGCCGTGGAACGCGCCCAGTGACGGGCCGCACGGTTCGTCCTCGAGGAGGAAGTGGTGGGCGGTGCCGCCCGCCGCGGACTGCGCTCGGATCAGGTCGATCGCGGGCCTGCGGTAGACGGCGTCGGTGAGGAAGGCGGCGCGCACGTCAGCCGGGTCGGAGGAGCCGATGCGGGCGGCGTAGGCGTCGGTCAAGGCTGCCGGGTCGGTGATCCCGATTCGGCGTATCTCGTTGTGGAGCTGGGGGATCGGAACGCCGAAGCCGTCGCCCGCGAGACGACGGAACACCTGGACCTCGTCGCGGGTGGCGCCCACCAGCAGCGGGACCTCTCCGGTGATCGCGTGCAATGGGTGCGCGGGAACCACGGTGCCGTCGACGACAGGGCCCCAGGCCCGGCCGCCCGGCAGGTTGCGCTCCCCGATATCGCCGGACACCACCGTGCCTTGTACTTCCAGGATCGCTCGCAGCGGCACATCCCGGAGTTGCTCGGGCCCGTCGAGCCGCAGGGCGTCGAGCAGATCGGTGGCGATCTGTGTGGCGACCTGCCGGTTGATGACCCGTGATGCGTTGCCGCTGTGCAGGATCGCCTTGTCGAACAGCCCGACCGCACCCGGTATGCCGAGCAGCGCCCCGATCGAGAACGCGCCCGCGGACTGCCCGGCCACGGTGATATTGCCCGGGTCGCCGCCGAAGCGCTCGATATTGCGCCGCACCCAGGTGAGCGCCGAAATCTGGTCCTGGAGTGCGAGATTCGACGACCACCCGTCGAGATAGAGATGTCCGAGCGCGGCGAGGCGGTAATTGATCGTCACCACGACGGCGCCCGTGAGCCGCGACAGCGCCGAGCCGTCGCTGTAGGGCGGATTGGCCGACCCGGCCTCGAGCCCGCCCCCGAAGATCCACACGATCACCGGCAGCGGTTCGCCGCCCGGCCGCGGCGTCCACACGTTCAGATACAGGCAGTCCTCCGACGTCGTGGTGATGGCCGCGGTCGGGAACGTGGGAAACGTCGACTTGCCGTCACCCGCAAGCCCTCCCGCGCCCTGCGCCGGGGCCGGGGCGAAATTCTCGGCCGAACGGACACCGGCCCATCCCGGCGGCGACTGGGGCGGCCGGAACCGAAGCTCACCCACCGGCGGCATCGCGAACGGGATCCCGGCGAAGCACCGCCCATCACCGTTGTCCGGCACACCCCGCACCGCGCCTTCGGTTGTCTCGACTACGAGCCGGTCTGTCACAACGCCTCCCTAGCCTGGAATCCAGCACACGAGTCTTCGTGCGCGAACCGGGATCGCTCTCGCGGGAACAGCAGATGCGCTTGCGGAAACCCTTCGAGGATACGGGTTCAGGCGATCCCGCTGGGCCGACGGCGGCTGCCGGGCTGTTGGCTGGGCATGGCGTTCGGCGGCACCGGGCATCCGGCACACTGGGCGCATGGGTTCCGGATCGTCGACCAAACCGTCACCCGCGGATCTGGCCGCGGCACAAGACAAGACCATCCCCGACCTGATCGCCCCCGACCTGCGCGTCCTCTTCTGCGGCATCAACCCCGGCCTCTGGTCCGGCGCCACCGGCCTGCACTTCGCCCGCCCCGGCAACCGCTTCTGGCCTGCCCTGCACCGCTCCGGCTTCACCCCACGCCAACTACGCCCCGACGAACAGCCCGAACTGCTCGACCTGGGCTTGGGGATCACGAATGTGGCCGCCCGCACCACCGCCAAGGCAGAAGAACTGACCCCCGACGAACTACGCGCGGGCGGCCGCGCCCTGATCGACCGAATCGAGCACTACCGCCCCCGAACCCTCGCAGTCCTCGGAATCGGCGCCTACCGAACAGCTTTCGCCCGCCGCCACGCCACCATCGGCCCCCAACCCGACCGAATCGCCGACACCGCCATCTGGGTCCTCCCCAACCCCAGCGGCCTCAACGCCCACTACACCCTCGACTCCCTCGCCGCCGAATACCGCAAATTGCGCGAGGCCATCGAGGATGGTGACCGGCAAGCCTGATCGCTCCACGCGGATGCCTGCCCGAGAACCGGAATATGTTGCGATGACCGCCAACTCGACAACACTGACCACCTCACAACGTGCACTGCTGAGCGGTTTGGCGATCGACAACTTCGGCTCCGGCCTCTTCCTACCGTTGACCCTCGTGTACCTGACCCGGGAGTCCGGGCTGGCGCTGAGTACCGCGGGCGCCGTGCTTGCCGCGGCGACCGTCCTCAGTGTTTTCGCACCGGCCGCGGTCATGCGCGTGATCGGTCGTGTGGGTGCACGTCAGGTCGTGATCGCGGCACGGCGGCGTTTCTGACGGCGACCGGGATCCAGACGTTCTACAGCGCGCTACTCGGCCTGATCGCCGACACCGCGCCGCACGGGCCGAAGGATCGCGCGTACGCGGTGTGAGCCTGGCCGTCTCCGCGGTGATCTCCAGCGTGGTCGGGTCGTTGATCATCCGGCTCACCGATTCCTGGAGCCGCCCCCGATCCATCGCGGTCGGCATCGGAGCCGCCATGGTCTGGTGCACGGGCTTGCTCATCGCGCCCTGGCTGCCGAATATGCTACTGCCGGTGTGGATTCCGGTGGGCACGGCGGTGCTGTCGCTCGGATCGCTGCTGTGTACCGCCCGCCTCACCGCCATGGCGGAGGCCGTGGTGCCCGTCGATCAGCGCGGTCGGCAGCTGGCGTTATTGCAGTATTCGTTTAACGCGGCGCAGATCGCCGCCCCACTGCTGGGCGGCCTGATCGAACCGATAGCCGCCGTGCCCTGGCTGATATTGCTGTTCACGTCGATCGCAGCGCTGACCCTGCTGCGCTGGCTGGCCCGGAGCCTTGCCGCCACGGCAGTCGGCTCCGTTGCACTGCACACCGATTGATCGAAGCGAGAGCGTGACGCAGGAGGGGGAATGATCGGGTGCGGGGGTGGTATGGCTGGAGTAGCGTCTTCGTGTCGAGGCGCGGGCAATTCGGTTCGCGGTGGTACGCCGGACCGCTTGCTGTGGGTTAATCAGTGGGGAGCGGTAGGCGCAGGTCTCACTCGCGTGGCAGGAGGGCGGAGCAGGATGCACGGAAGCCCACGCGAGAGTGGCCCGGAGGAGTCGTCGGTTTCGCACACGGGTGCGATCGGGGTGAGTGTCGCCGCGCGGGCGGAGATGTTGCCCATGTTGCGCTCGGTGGTCGAAACCGTGTTGCTGACAGCGGATTTCACGCTCGACGCGGTCGCCGACGTGCGGGTGGCGATCGACGAGGTGGTGACCGCGCTGGTGGTGGCGGCCGACGGGGGAGGCGAAGTCGCCTGCGCGATCGAATACGACCGGCGCGGGGTCGAGGTCCGGATGTCCGCGCCGACGCGCAGCGCCGACGTCCTGCCGAAGAACAGTTTGAGTCGGCATCTGCTGGAGACGATGGTCGACGTGCACAGCATCGACTACCGGGCCGACGGGCGGCCGGACACGTACCGGATGGTCGTGCACTTCGGTCGTCGCCGAACCGGTGACCTCGGATGGTGACAACGCCGAGACGGTCGGCGGCATTGTCGTAGACTCGACTCGCCGCTCGTCTGACCAGGTGGCAAACCACAGATCGTCTAGGAGCGAGTGTGACGGAGAGCGGGATTCCGCCATTGCTGACAGTGTCGCGGAGCCAGGTGGGTGAGACCGTCGTAGTGTCGGCCACGGGCGAGATCGACATCAACTCGGCGGGTCAGTTGCGGGAAGTGCTCGAGGCGGCGGCGCCGTCCGCCCCGACGCTGATCATCGACCTGTCCGGGGTCGAGTTCATCGGATCCGTCGGTCTCACAACGCTATTGGTCGCGACCACCGCGGTCGACCCCCGGCAGATACGCGTCGTGGCCTCACCCCAGGTACGACGCCCGATCGAGGTGACCGGTCTCGATGACGTGCTGTCGTTGTTCGACACCCTCGAAGAAGCCATCGCACAGAGTCCCCAGGGCGATCGATAGCGCGGCGCCCGGAGGATAGTCGCACGCCCCGGCACGGCGGCCCGTAGAGTCAGTGGCGGTCGGGTGTTCACAAACCAGCACCTCACCGCCCGTCCACGAGCGGTTGAAGCGAGGGTGCGATGACGGATGCGGCGACACCACGCCGTGCGGGGCAGCCGCTGGATGCGGTGGCCGGTCAGGTCGAGCTGCGACAGCTGCTCGCCGGACTGACCGCCGTGCGAGACGGCGATTTCGGAACTCGATTGCCGACGGACGCCGACGGTCTGCTCGGCGAGATCGCGACGGTCTTCAACGGGATGGTCGACCAGCTCTCGCAGTTCACCTCCGAGGTGACTCGCGTTGCGCGCGAGGTGGGTTCGGAAGGACAGCTGGGCGGTCAGGCCCAGGTGCCCGGGGTGTCGGGCACTTGGAAGGACCTCACCGATTCGGTGAACGCGATGGCGGGCAACCTCACCGGCCAGGTCCGCAATATCGCGCAGGTCGCCACCGCCGTCGCGCGCGGTGATCTCAGTCAGAAGATCACCGTGAGCGCGCGCGGGGAGATCCTCGAACTCAAGAACACCATCAACACGATGGTCGATCAGCTGTCGGCGTTCGCCGACGAGGTGACGCGGGTGTCGCGCGAGGTCGGCACGGACGGGCGGCTGGGCGGTCAGGCCG
>NZ_JBSGBY010000297.1:0-10308 GCF_053601505.1 Nocardia sp. NPDC004722 | reverse complement strand
CCATCCGCCACCGCACGGGCCCTGGCCGCGACAGGCGCCGATCTGCTCGCCGTACAAGAACTCGGCGGCACCGACCGCACACCCGTACAACACATCCTGGACGCGACCTACCCCTACCGCGAAGAGCGCGGCACAGTAGCACTGTGGAGCCGCTACCCCACCTCCGACACCACAGTCGCCGACGTCGGCATCGGCTGGCAACGAGGCCTACGCACCCACGTCGCAACCCCTTCCGGCGACCTGGTCGTCTACGTCGTCCACCTCCCATCGGTCCGCCCCACCGACACCGCAACCCGCAACCGGGGACTACGGCTCCTCTCGAGCCAACTGGCCTCCGACCAAGCACCCCACATCCTCGTAGCCGGCGATTTCAACACCGCAACCACCGACCGCAACTGGCATTCCTTCGCACCAACCTTCACCGAAGCCCGCCCCTCATCGGGCCCAGGATTCACCTGGCCCGCCCCCTTCCCCCTAGCCCGCCTGGACCACCTACTCCTACACAACCTCACCCCAACAGCGTCCACAGTCCTACACCTCCCCGGCCCGGACCACCGCGCAACAAGCGCAACTTTCGCGTTTCACTGACAGCAAGACTCGGCCGGTCATCCGTGAGGCGTGTTCATGCCTCGAGGATCAGGAGCGGCGATCTGAGCAGCCAGTTCGTCGAGGGTCTCGGCGGCGTACTGGGAGGTGTCGGTGTAGTAGGAAACGGTGTTGTCGCGCACAGGCATTCGCCCCCAACCGGCCTCCGTGACAGTGAACGTGTCAGGATCCCGGCGAGCCAGGAACAGCACCTGTTCAGCGTTCAAAGGAATCGGCCCATCGTGCGCACAGCATCCGGTTCGGCCACTGACGTGGACGGTGACCTCGGTGACCGCGTCAGTGCTGGGCGAGAGCAAGACTCGTGAAACACGCAGGATGTAATCGACTCCGCCGCCCGCAGCAGGCGTCGGCCTCGCGGAAATCGCGCCCACTACAACCAGATTCGACACCGCAGCCAACTGCTGAGGTGTCGGCGGAGCTGTACACAGACACTCGTCGAAACTGGCTCCCGAACCAAGACGATGCGAGTCGTGTCCCGCTGGCTGATAGCCCCACCATCCCACCCCGATCAAAAGTAGTCCGAGTGCGACCACCGCAACGAGCGCGCCATTGCCGCGACGCAACCCCCTCCCCATCATGAACGCATTCTAGGGCGCAGACTGGTCCGTCTGCCCAGGTAAGATAGCCACCTGCCACGGCTGGCGTCAGCAATATTCGAGCACTGCATCGGCCGAGCTCTTGCCGCACAAGTGTTCTCGTCCGCTCACCGTGATCTCATAGGTGAACCAGAGGCCGGATCGGCGCGACGACAGAATCGTCAGCTAGCGGAAATCCCGCCCCATGGCCGCGAACGCCCGCTCTCGCCACCGGCCGCGCTGACCGAACTTGCCAGCGCGGCCGGGCCGAAGGTCAACAAGCCGACCCGATCTGCCGCCAGCCGAACGCGCCATCATGGCGAATACAGGAGAACTGGCTGCAGCGCACACAAACCCACTACTTCCGGGCAATTTTGACCAATTTTCATGACTTAGTGTGCGATTGAGCCAATTGAAACCTCCGACCACCGTGGGCTGCAAGGCACTGATCTGCCGCTGACCGCTCGGTTCCGGTCGGCCGTAGCTCCATCCGGCGAACGCATTGATGTCGAGTTCGTAGGAGATCTCGCGCGGAGCGGCAGTGGCACCTGCACCGGAGGGCTGCCTGTGGGGGGCGGGTGGTTCGATGTGCGACGGACCTGCGCCCAGGATTTCGGTCCGGGTGAGGTGGACCGAATCTTTTGGCCCCGTAGGGAATTTCAGACTTCGTGGTCGGATTTTAGGTTGGTCAGCGAGTTACCGTCACGGAGGGGCCGTTCATGACTGTCGAGCGGTCGCTTTGGACCGGGAGGACTCGATGACGCGTTTGGGCGGCATCGTGAGCTTCGGTAGGACCGAGAACGTCACCTTGTCGATTGGTGTGGAATCGCGCGTGGGCATTTTGTGGTCGGGGACCGCAGCGACTCACAGTTCGTAGTAGTACCAGGAATCGCCGAGGTACTGGTAGCGGTGACCGTAGGCGCCGTCTCGGCGCTCGTCGTTGGGTAGGAAAACGAACCCGGTGCGAGAGGCCGGATATCCCATGAGGATGAATTCGCAGCCGCCATCGGTTTCGCGTTCGATGTGGTGGAAGTTGTACACGCCGATCTTCTCCCGCTTGAAGGGAAGGTCAGTGCTCGTGCCGGCCGCGGGCACATCGCACGTGGCCGCCGCTCGGTTCATGGCGTCGCGCGACATCGTCCACCCGATCCGGCCAGGGACTTGGAGCAGGCTCAACGCGGTGGTGATCGCGATCAGCGCCGGCATGATCAGACCCAGTCGCCACCAGGTGCTGTAGTTCAGGCTGGCGAACACGGACAGTGCCAACCATGCAGCACTCAGGATCAAGACCACGATGCCGCCGACCATCAACGCCTGTGGATCGTCGAATCGGGTCAGCTGTGTCCACAGCACTACTGTGCAGCACGCTCCCGCGAGCATGGCTGTCGCGACCATTCCTGCTTTCCACGCTGTTGAAACCTGGCTAGCCGTAAGCGAATTCACGATCATAAGTGTGAATTATGGCGGTCGGAGGACGATCTGCGGCTCGTGCCCGGGTCGACACATCGGTAGTCGAGACGACCAGTTCGACCGACATCGAACGCACTGTCCTGCCGCTGACAAGGCTGTTCGGTTTGGCCACTGGTGGACCGACACCGCTACGAGCGATCTCCCCGAACCTCATCCGCATACGTTCGGGTTGACAGTCGGCGACGAGGTCGGGAGTACTCAGCGAGGGAAAGCGGACGAAATTCCGCAGTGAGTACTCCCGAACCTTCAATCCGCGCGCCAGATTGGCGACCGACGAAGCCACTAACCGCATACCGCAGTGCTGAGCGCGCACTACCCTTTGCGCAGTGTCGTGGCTGTAGGGTCGCGGTGTGGCGGGCGATTCGAATCTCGAGCCGATTGAGCCGTTTGCGACGGGGATGCTTCCGGTCGGCGACGGGCACGAGATCTATTGGGAGACATCGGGGAATCCTGGTGGTAGACCGGCGTTGTATTTGCATGGCGGGCCTGGGGCTGGGATGGGTTCGGGGTACCGGCGTTGGTTCGATCCTCGCGTCTATCTGATTGTCGGGTTCGAGCAACGCGGGTGTGGGCGTAGTCGGCCGCTGGTCGGTGCCGACGTGGCTGGTCTTTCGGTCAACACTACAGCGCATCTGATCGCTGAAATCGAGGCGTTGCGGACCCATCTGGGTATCCGGCAATGGCTGGTCAACGGCGTGTCGTGGGGTACGACGCTTGCGCTGGCCTATGCACAATCACATCCGGGCGCGGTCAGCGAGCTGGTTCTCATGGCTACGACGTTGACCACTCCCGATGCCGTCGAATGGATTACCGAGACGGTTGGGCAGCTGTTCCCTGTCGAGTGGGACGCGTTCCGTGCGGCCGCGGGTGCTGAGCCTGGCCAGCGGTTGGTCGACGCCTACTACGAATTGCTCACCGCGGCCGACGAACAAGTGCGGACTCGGGCGGTGGAGGCATGGGTGGCTTGGGAGGACGCGCACGTGTCTCTCGGCACCAAACCGGCGCTCGCTGAGCGTGATCCGGACTGGCGTCGAGTGTGCACCACCCTGGTCGTGCACTACTGGAAGCACGCCGCCTTCCTGCCACCGTCAGCGCTGCTCGAGGGAATGCCCGCGCTGCGCGATATCCCCGCAGTGCTGATTCAGGGCAAGCTCGACGTCAGCGGCCCGGCCGCAGTGGCCTGGAACCTGCACAAGGCTTGGCCTGGAAGTCAATTCGTCCTGATCGACGACGAAGGCCATGGCGGGCCGAAGATGGTCCAAGCCATGGTGACCGCGATCGCCGACTTCGGCGGCAACATCTGAACGCAAGGGCTGCGACTCCTGGTCGTTTGACCTCGAGTGGGGTTGAGGTTCGAAGATGGCCGCATGACAACCGCAGAGCTCGATCAGACCCAAGATATCGCTGCCATTCATGCCGTGGTCGCGGCGGTGGACAAGGCGCAGCGCGCCGAGGACGCCGACGCCTTTCTCTCCCTGTTCCATTCCGACGCCATCTGGACGACCGGTGGCGGCAGATTCCTCAACGGGCTCGACGAGATCTCCGCGTTCACCCAAGCTGTACTGCCGGGCGCGACCAAGGATGGCTACGCGACCTACGAGGTCTTCTTCATTCGTTTCATCCGACCCGACGTGGCGGCGGTCAAGGTCCGCCAGCAGTACTTCAACCACGCCGACGAACTTCAGGCACAGGGCTCGCCGCTGTACGGCATGACCAAGGAGGACGGCCGCTGGCTGCTGACCTTCTGCCAGAACACCCCGGTCGCCGACCACTGACAGATTCGGCGACCCATCGTCCAACCCGGACAAGGCGCGCATACTCCCGTTATAGCGTGTGAAACGACCGCTGACGGCGAGCTGAGAAACAGGGTGGTGCGACATGGCTCGGTGCGACTTGGTAATTCGCGGGGGCACGGTGTTCGACGGGAGCGGCACGCCGGGCGTGCGCGCCGACGTGGGGATCACCGGCGGCAAGGTCGCGGTCGTCGGCGGCGAGGTGCCCGACGGTGCGCGCACCCTGGATGCCACCGGGAGTTGGGTCATGCCGGGCATGCTCGATGTGCACACCCACTACGACGCCGAGGTGCTCGGCAATCCCGGTCTGGGCGAGTCGGTCCGGCACGGGGTGACCTCGGTCGTGCTCGGCAACTGCTCGCTCTCGACAATCTATGCCGAGGCCGAGGACTGTGCGGACCTGTTCGCGCGGGTGGAGGCGCTGCCGTGGGACGCGGTGCATTCGGCGGTGAAGGAGCACAAGGACTGGGACGGGCCGCACGCCTACGCGAAGGCGCTGTCCGATCGCCCGCTCGGAGCGAATGTGGCTGCGTTCCTGGGGCATTCGGATATCCGGGTGACGGTGATGGGCCTGGAGCGGGCCGTCGACGCGGCCGCACGACCCACCGACGCCGAGTTGGCGCGCATGGGCGCGATGCTCGAGGACGCGCTCGACGCCGGATTCGTGGGCCTGTCCACCATCCGCAGTTCGTTCTCGAAGCTGGAGGGTTCGCGGTTCCCAACCCGGCAACTGCCGTCGACCTACGCCACCTGGCGTGAATATCGCGCGCTCAACGCGATTCTGCGCCGCCGCGGACGCGTCCACCAGAGCACGCCCAATCTGACCACGCGCGCCGAGATAGCCCGCTACTTCGCCGAGAGCGCCGGGCGAATCCGCAAGCCGCTCAAGACAACACTGATCGCGGGCATGGACGTGAAGGCGGATCGCACGGTCGCGCGCGCCGCCACCGCCGCGGCCTGGATCGTGAATACCGTTGGCGGGGCGCAATTCCGGTGGCAGCATCTGCCGGTGCCGTTCGAGGTGTACGCCGACGGCGTCGATCTGGTGGTGTTCGAGGAGTTCGGTTCCGGGGTGGCCGCGCTCAATATCCGCGACGTCATGAAGCGCGGAGAACTCCTGGCCGACGAGGACTATCGCCGTCGGTTCCGCACCGATCTGGCCAAGAAGTTCGGGCCGCGCGTGTGGAATCGGGACCTCTACGACGCGATCATCGTCGACTGCCCCGAAGCCGACGTGGTGGGCAAGTCCTTCGGCGCGGTGGCCGACGAGCGAGGCATCCACCCGGCCGACGCCCTGCTGGATCTGACCGTGGCGCACGGGGCGGCGCTGCGCTGGCGCACCGTCATCGCCAATGACCGCGAGCAGATGCTCGACCGGCTGCAACGCTCACCCATGATGCAGGTCGGCTTCGCGGATTCCGGTGCGCACCTGCGCAATATGGCCTTCTACAACTTCGGGCTGCGGCTGCTCGAACGCGCGCACAAGCGCGGGTTCCTGCCGTTGGAGCAGGCCATCCACCGGGTCACCGGCGAACTGGCCGACTGGTACGGCCTCGACGCCGGACGGCTCACGGCCGGAAAGCGCGCCGATATCGCCGTCATCGACCCCGCCGGTTTCGACGGGTCCAGCAGCGAGTACGCCGAGGCCCCTTACCCCGGGGTAGATGGCCTGCGGCGCATGGTCAACCGCAATGACGCTGCGGTGGCCGCCACCGTGGTCGGCGGCCACCTGGTCCACGAATACGGCGCGTTCGCACCGGGATTCGGCACCACCCTGCACGCGGGCACGTTCCTGACCGCGAACTGAGCGCTACACCAGTTCCGGCACCCGGGCGCGCTGTCCCCGCGCCCGGTACTCCTGCGGCGGGCAGCCCTTCCAGCGCCGGAAGGCGCGGATGAACGACGCGGCCTCCGCGTAGCCGAGGCGCGCGGCGACCTGCTCGGTGGTCATCGGGGTGTGGTCGAGCAGTTCCTCCGACAACGCCTGGCGTACCTCGTCGAGCAGCGCCCGGAAGGAGGTGCCCTCCTCGTTGAGCCGCCGCGAGAGGGTGCGCGGGCTGACGAACAATTCGGCCGCCACCGCCGCCTGATCGGGAATCTCACCCGGGTTGCGCACCAGCAGATCTCGCACCGCACCCGCGACGCCGGAGCGAGCGTGGCGGCGCGCCAGCAGATCCCGGCACATCTGTTCGCAGGTGCTGCGCGCCCACTCATTGGCCTGCGGCAGTGGCACATCCAGGTAGGCGGCATCGAAGACGAGTTCGTTGCGCGCGGCGTCGAAGGTGGGCTCGATCTCGAATACCGCCCGGTAGCGCGCGGTGTCGGTGGGTCCGCTGTGCCGGAAGCTCAAGCGCCGCACTGGAACACCGACGGAGAACAGTTCGCGACCGATCATCTGGCAGCCGGTCATGACCCGCTCGGTCAGGAAGGCTCGCACGTCCTCCGGCACTTCACTGTCGTCGTAGCGCAGGAATACTTCGCCCGCGACCTCCTCGAAACTCAATTGCCCGAACACGAAGGCCAGCTCCACATAGCGCAGCGCGATGTCCACCGCATCGCGCAGGGTGCGGCTGGCCAACAGCGCCAGCCCCCACGGCCCGTACAGCGAAATGTGATAGCGGCTCCCGGCCTCCACCCCCAATCCGGGCTCATCCCCGAAGCGCGCCAAGAGATTTCGTACCACGGTCACCTCTTGGCGGGCGGTGACCTCGGCATTCGAATCGATCACCGCCTCCGATGGCAGTCCGGCGCCGGCCAGACAGTCCCTCACCCGCATGCCTCGTTCCTGTGCGAGCTGCGTCATGACGTGGACGCTGGCGGTATTTCTGACTAAATCCCAGTCGAACATGTGCGCGGTCCTCTTCGACTACTCCCGACCGATGTCTGTTCCCCATCGGGTTGGCGCAACATATCAACGCGAGACCGTCCGGTGTGGCGCATCCGACAGATTTGGATGTTCCGCATGGTCACGGACATCTCGCGACTTCGATCACGCCGCTGCGGTTTTCGCCCCTGGCCGCGATTCGTCACGTAACAGCCGCGCCGACTGTGCGATTCATTCACATCCGGTCTGGACGACGACCAGCAATCGAGGTCACCCCGTTATGAGTTCCACCGCCATCCTGCTCATTCCCGCGTTGGCGGCCCCCGCTTTCGGCCTCGGCATCTGGCTCGGCGTCCGATCGGTTACCGGCGAGTCGGCCGCGCGACGCCGCCATACCCGCTGCACTCCCATCCTGCGTTCCTGGCCCGAACTGCCGCAGCGGCCCGGCTCCTGGCCACCCACCCGCCACACCCGATAGCGTGCTGCCATGAGCAGCACTACCACTCGCACCGTCGTGGTCACCGGCGCGTCCTCGGGTATCGGCAAGGCCACCGCCGCCGCCTTCGCCGCCCGCGGTCACAAGGTGATCGGGACCAGCCGCAATCCGGACACTCTGCCCGAGGCCGATCGGGTGCCCGGCGTCGAATACCGTGCCCTCGACCTCACCGACCGCGCCTCGATCGACCGCTTCGCCACCGAACTCGGCGCGATCGACGTGCTGATCAACAACGCGGGTGAGAGCCAGGCCGGACCGCTGGCCGAACTGCCCGGCGACGCCATCGAAAGACTGTTCCAGCTCAACGTTTTCGGCGCCATCGCACTGACGCAGGCCGTCCTGCCCGGCATGCGCGAGCGTGGGTACGGGCGCGTCGTCATGGTCGGGTCGATGCTCGGCAGCTTCCCGATGCCGTATCGATCCTCCTATGTCGCGACCAAGGCCGCGTTGCGCGGGTTCGCCACCGCGGCTCGCTTCGAAGAGTCCCCGTTCGGGGTGTGGATCACCACCGTGGAGCCCGGTCAGATCGACACCGGGCTGAGCGAGCGCCGCACCAAGTACATCGCCGACAACTCGCCCCATCTCGCCGACTTCACCACGTTCATGGCCGGGCTCGATGCCCGCATGAGCAAGGGCATCCCGCCCAGCAAGGTCGCGGAAACCATTGTCGCGGCAGCTGATTCGGCCCGGCCACAGCCGCTCTACGCGGTCGGCAGCAACGCCCCGCTGATGTTCGCCGTCCGCCGCCTGCTGCCCCGCACCGTCATGGAACGCCTCATCGCCTCCAGCCACGGCCTGAAGCGCTGATTCCACCGTAGGGTCGGGGCATGGCGATCCAACGTATGGACAATGTGCTCATCGTGGTCGAAGACCTCGACACCGTGATCGACTTCTTCGTCGAACTCGGCATGGAACTGGAAAACCGAGGCCCCGTCGAGGGCCGCTGGGTGGAACGCATCATCGCCGTCGACGACGTCCGCCAGGAAGTCGCCATGCTCCGCACCCCCGACGGCCACGGCAAAGTCGAACTGGCCATGTTCCACACCCCCGCCCCCATCCACCCCGACCCGAAAACCGCACCCTCGAATACGGTAGGCATCCGCCGAATCATGTTCGCGGTAGACGACATCGACGACACCGTCACCCGCCTGGTAGCCCGCGGCGCCGAACTCGTAGGCACCATCGAGCAATACGAAAACATCTTCCGCCTCTGCTACCTCCGAGGCCCCGAAGACATCATCATCGGCCTCGCCGAACAACTGAACTGAGCGAACAAGAGCCGACCGTTGTGAGTGGACCCGTCGTGGCCCGCCGCCACGTTCAGCGCACTGCCGTCAGTGCGGGCTCGGGGGCCCGGAGTCGAGTTGACGGAGGTTCTCGGCGAGCTGGATTGCGGTGTATCGGGATACTGGGGGTCCTGGATACACTTTGTCGTGCCGCTTACTTTTCCTTCGCATGCGTTGGCAGTGTTGCCGTTGAAGATTCGGTGGCCTCGTCGATTGGACGGGGTTGCGTTGGTGGTGGGGTCGGCGGTGCCGGATGCCTCTTATCCGGTGGCGGGGTTCTTTTCGATGCCGGAGACGCATGCGCTGCCGGCGTTGCTGTGGTGGTGTCTGCCTGTGGGAATCGTTGCCACGGGGGTGATTCGGTGGGGTGCCGGGCCGATCGCCGCGCATTTGCCGCGGTTCGGGGGGTTCGATCTGCCTGCTTACGGAGTGCTCGGGGTGGTGCGGTATCGGTGGTACATCACGGGGTATTCGATTCTGATCGGTGCGGTGACGCATGACTTCTGGGATGGGTTCACCCATGATCCGGCGGGTGGGCACGGCTGGGGAGTCGCCAGATTCCCGGTGTTGTTGCGGCCCAGTCCGATCGGCAGGCCGTGGTGGTATGCCCTGCAGCAGACGTCGACCGTGGCGGGTGCGGCGCTCGCGATCGGGGTGTTCTATTACATCGGCCGACGCGGACTGCTGCGAGCCTGGCACGGCAACCCACCGGCCACCCGGCGCGCACCGACGCGGTTCTGGACGACGGCCGGGCTGGCCGCCGTGCTGATGCTGTCGCTTATTCCGCTGATGCCCTTGGCATTCCAGCCATTCGTCGTGGGTGTCCGCCTGCTCTACGTGGCGGCGCTGGCTCTGTTGGCGGGCGCGGTGTCGGTGCGCCTGGTCAGTCCTCGAAGATCCGCTCCACCGGAGGCCCTGTCAGCAGCTCCGCCCCGGACTCGAACGCCGCGACCAAATGCGGACTGACCAAGTGCGCCTCGAACGCCGCCCGCGATTCCCAACTCTCCACCACCACCCATGCCCCCGCCCGCGTCGGATGCTGATACGGCTGATAGCCGACGCACCCCGCCTCCGCCAGCGTCGGTTCGATCAAGGCCAGCGCCTGCGCCCGCACCAGGTCTTCCTTGCCCGCCCGGGCCTGCAATGTGGATACAGCGGTAAGAGTCACCCGCCACACAACCACACGAGACGACCTGCCATTCCCGCCCGGAACAGGGCGGAGGGGCGGGGTGGACGGGCCGTCACGGGGTGGGTGGGG
>NZ_JBSGBY010000296.1:0-10379 GCF_053601505.1 Nocardia sp. NPDC004722 | reverse complement strand
GGTGCGGGCGGGCCACTGTCATTCTGGGGGTGTGGGGGCTTGCCCCCACCAAATCCCTTGGGGGTGTGGGGGCGAAGCCCCCACGACCGTCCGTCAGGACAAGCGCTGCTTGAGCGCCTCGAACTCGTCGCGCAAGCCGCTGGGCAGCTTGTCGCCGATGAACTCGAACCACTCCTCGATGGAGGGGATCTCGTTCTTCCACTCGTCCACGTTCACCGCGAGCGCCTCGTCGACGTCGGCGGCGACCACGTTCAGCCCCTCGAGGTCGAGGTCGGCGGCGTGCGGGACATTGCCGATCGGGGTGGCCTCGGCCGACTTGGTGCCCTCGATGCGGCCGACGATCCACTCCAGCACGCGGGAGTTCTCACCGAAGCCGGGCCACAGGAAGCGGCCGTCGGCGCCACGACGGAACCAGTTGACGTAGAAGATCTTCGGCAGCGCCTGCGCGTCGGCGTTCTTGCCGAGGGTGATCCAGTGGTTGAGGTAGTCACCCACGTGGTAGCCCATGAACGGCAGCATGGCCATCGGGTCGCGGCGCACGGTGCCGACCTTGCCCTCGGCGGCGGCGGTCTGTTCGGAGCCGACGGTGGCACCCATGAACACGCCGTGCTGCCAGTCGAAGGACTCGGTCACCAGCGGGATGGTGGTCTTGCGGCGACCGCCGAACAGGATGGCCGAGATCGGCACGCCCTGCGGGTCGTCCCATTCGGGAGCGAGGGTGGGGCACTGCGACATCGGGGTGCAGTAACGCGAGTTCGGGTGCGCGGCCAGGGTTTCCGACTCGCGCTCGAACCAGTCGTTGCCCTTCCAGTCGATGAGGTGGTCGGGGGTGCCCTCCAGGCCCTCCCACCACACATCGTTGTCGTCGGTCAGGGCGACGTTGGTGTAGACGGTGTTGCCGGCCTCCATGGTGGCCATGGCGTTCGGGTTCGAGCTGTGGTTGGTGCCGGGGGCGACACCGAAGAAGCCGAATTCCGGGTTGACGGCATATAGTCGGCCGTCCTTGCCGAAGCGCATCCACGCGATGTCGTCACCGAGGGTCTCGGCGCGCCAGCCCGGGATGGTCGGCTGGATCATGGCGAGGTTGGTCTTGCCACAGGCCGACGGGAACGCGGCGGCGATGTAGTACGCCTTGTCCTCGGGCGAGATCAGCTTGAGGATCAGCATGTGCTCGGCCAGCCAGCCCTCGTCGTGCGCCATCGCGGAGGCGATGCGCAGCGAGTAGCACTTCTTGCCCAGCAGCGCGTTGCCGCCGTAACCCGAACCGTAGGACCAGATTTCGCGGTCCTCGGGGAAGTGGGTGATGTACTTGGTGTCGTTGCACGGCCACGGCACGTCGGCCTGGCCCTCGGCGAGCGGCGCGCCCACGGAGTGCAGCGCCTTCACGAACGGCTTGTCGGTGCCCAGCTTCTCGAGGGCGGCGCTGCCGGCGCGGGTCATCACGCGCATGGAGACGACGACATACTCGGAGTCGGTGAGTTCGACGCCCAGCTTGGGGTCGTCGGCGCCGAGCGGGCCCATGCAGAAGGGCACCACGTACATGGTGCGGCCCTTCATGGAGCCGCGGTACAGCTCGGTCATGGTGGCGCGCATCTCGGCCGGGTCGACCCAGTTGTTGGTCGGGCCGGCGTCGGCCTCGGTCTTGGAGCAGATGTAGGTGCGGGATTCGACGCGGGCGACGTCGGAGGGATCGGAGAGCGCCAGGTAGGAATTGGGCTTCTTGGCCTCGTTCAGCTTCTTGAAGGTGCCCGCGGCGACCAGCTGCTCGGAGAGTCGAACCGCTTCCTCCTCGGACCCATCCGACCAGACCACGCGGTCGGGCTGGGTGAGTTCTGCGACCTCCTGTACCCAGGCAAGCAGTTCCTTGTGCTCGGTGGGCGCGGTGCCATCGTGAAGACCAGGAATGGTCGCTGAGGTCATGAAAACTCTCCTGAGATGGGCGGCGGGGCCCCCGCTGGTCCTCGCCGCTAGCCCGTCCCGGCTGGACGTGCGTACAAGAACGCGGCGGATGCCCTAGTTCCTTGCCATAGAGGTTAACGCCACATATCGCGGCGTACGGAATCGGGTTGTCCAGTCGGTACCGGGTCGAAACCTCCGACCACCCGCTATGTGAATTCGAGTGCGGCCAGGTCACGTTCGCATGCCAGCAGTAAAGCGGGGCGCCGCCCGGTGGCCTGACGCAATTGCTCCTCCAATTCACCGACCCGCAGATCGGTTTCCACCATGCGGGCCGCGGAGCTGCCCAGCACCTCGTCGGTGAGCCGCTCCTCGGCGTCGACCAGGGCGGTGGCGACCCGCTGCTCCAGCTCCGCGCGGGTGTCGACCAGCGTGTCCGCGACCCATTGCCGCAGGTGAGCGCCCTCGGCGAGGTGGCCGCGGGCGCGCACCACCCAGCTCGCGGCGGCCGCCCCGAGCAGCAGGCTGACCGGCATGATCGCGTAGTCGAGGGCGGGCCACAGGGCCAGCGGGGCCACCACCAGACGGCCCAATCCGAACCCCGCCGAGGCCCCGAACGCGACCACCAGATGGTCTTCCACGCCCCGGCGGCGCGGGCCCGGCGTGAGAACCGACCGCGGGACCCGTTCCAGGGGTGGCGGAAAAGATATATGCCATTCCTCCGCGACGGATTCTTCGACTTGACGGCACAATTCGCCGATCCGAGAGCGAATGGCGCGGTCCATCTCCTGTGTGAGTTTTTCCACAACATCACTCACATGCCGCGGAAATTCGGTGTGTGTGCCTCGCGCGAGCTCCTCGATTTCGCCGCGCAACTCCCCGTGCGCGCCCCGAATCCTGGCCCCTACCTCGTGCAATAGATCCACCCGCGCCAGTTGCAGCCGATTGCGCACGATCGCCATCGCCGCCCCGCGCCCACCGTCCCCCACCGCCAGCAGCCGCGCCCGCTCCTCCCGCAGCGCGCTGACATCCGCCCCCTCGCGCAACTTCCCGATCTGCGCCTCGATCCGCCGCCGCGTCTGCGCCACCACCCGCCCCCGCACGATGCCCACCTGATCCCCGACCGCCCCCGCCCCGGCCGCCGCCACCAGCCGCGCGTGCAACAGCCCCACCCCCGACCGATCCACCAGCGCCGCATCCCCTTCCGCCCGCCCCGCCGCCGCCAACCGCGCCGACACCGGCACGATCTCGGCGTCGTGGCAGCCCTCCACCTCGGTCAGCAGTTCGGCATCCAGCTTCAGCACATCCCGCCACTCCCGATGCGCGTGAATCCCCTCGAGCGCGAACACGATTCGCGTCCCGTCCGCCACCAACGCGCGCACCCGCTCCACCGTGTCGCGCCCGATCAGCGCACCCGCGTCCAGCAGCAACAACGCCACCGCGACCGGCCGGATGCCCGGCTCCGCGGCGCGGCCGAGTTCGATGTGCGGCACATACCGCGCCAATTCGACCCGCAGCGCGGCCACGTCGGATTCCTCGCCACCGATCAGCGCGATCGCGGTGGTCATCGCCTCGGCCGGACGGTCCACCGCGCGCAGCAAGGCCAGCCCATGCGGATTCCAGCGCATCACAACGGCTTCCGCCGTCGCGGCAAGACCGACCGCGGCGGGCAGGTCGGCCTCCGGCCCCGCGGGCTCCCTCATTCGGTCGCCGTCCGCAGCGCCCATCATCGGCTTTCCGCCACACCGGTCGGCCGTCCCGTGCGGAGGCAGATCGAGTCCGTGCTCAGCCGCTTCGGGCGAGTGCGAACCGCCGGATGCGTTATCGGCCTGGATCACAGTGGGTTTCGAGCTCGTCCCGGATCCGGCTGTCGCGCGGCGCGGCGGTGGCAGGTCCAGCGAGGCTGGCCGGGGCTCGTTGTCATGAGCCGTGGCGGGTTGTCGCGGCGGCGGGTCGGGGCGGGGTTCGGGGATCAACATCGCTGATTCGTATCCGGCGGTGCGTTCGGCTTGGCTCGCATGTTGATCAATTGCCGGGGTCCGATGCGGCGGTCAACCGCCCGGGGTGGTGGTGAACGCCTCGTAACGGTGGTGGAGTTCGCGGTGGAGGGGGTCGATTCCGGTGGCGCTGTGCAGGATTTGCAGCAGGGCGCGTGGGCCGAGGGCCGGGTCGTGACGTAGGGCCGCGAGCGCGCAGGAGACGCCGTGGAGTTCCCAGTGGTCCAGAACGGCTTGGCGCGCTTCGGGATCGGGGGCGATGTCGGGTGCGGTGAACAGCTCGTGGGAGAGGGTGAGGGGTGGGTCGGAGCGGGTGTGATGGCGACGGAGGGTGAGCAGGTCGGCATCGGTGAAGGTGCCGTTGCGGGTGTGCGCGGCGACCGACGCGACCACGGGGAAGACCGCGAGGCCGAGCTCGGTCGCGAGCTGCTCGGCGCGGGCGGCGGCGTCGGACCAGCGGGATCCGATGGAATCAGCCTTGTTGAGAACCACAAGGGTGCGTTCGGGCGGGAGGGTCGCCAGGAGGCGGCGGTCGGCGGGGGCGAGGGTGCCGGGAAGGATATAGAGGAGAAGGTCGGCGTCGAGGGTGGGGGTGGGTTGCCCGGGGTGGTCGACCGGTCGGGTTTCTTCGGCGGTGAGTAGCGAGAGCGCATGTCGCAGGGTGGTTTTGCCCGCTCGGGCCCGGCCCGTCACCTGGATGCGCACAGATCGCTCGACCGGCACGCGGGCAGCCTAGCCGGAAGGTGCTGGGCGCGTGGGCGTTTCGGATCACAACCGCGCAGGTCAGGCGGTGAGGAAGCAGACCGTTCCGGGTCCTTCTGTGCGCCAGCACAATTCGGTGCGACGCCCCTTCACAGACACCCGCGCGTCCCCGTACTCTGGCGATTCGGTCGGCATCAACGCCGATGTACGGCTGCGCGACCCTCCCGGTCCACGGCCGCTCCACTCAGGGTCGAAGCTGGAACGAGGAGGTTGCGATGACCGTCAACGCCGACGTCATCGGCGCCATCGGGATACCGGACGGTGCGCACGAACAGGACCGTCCGCTGCCGCGGAGCCAAGACCCCTTCTTCCATCCCCCGCGCGGATTCGCGCGCCGCGAGCCCGGCGCCATCCTGCGCAGCCGCACCGTCGAGATCGCCCTGTTCGGCCTGGTGCCGCAGCAGGTGACGGCGTGGCAATTGCTCTATCGCAGTCAGGATCTGCACGGCAGCCCGGAAGTGGCGGTCACCACGGTGCTGCTGCCGCAGGGCGCCGAGCCGGATGCCCAGCGTCCCCTGCTGGCGTTCCAGACCGCCATGGACGCGGTGACCGAGCGCTGCGCGCCGTCCTACGCGCTGCGGCGCGGCGCCCTCGCCCCCGGTTCCATCACTCAGCTGGAGTGGCTGCTGGTCGCGAACGCGCTGCGGCGCGGCTGGGCGGTGAGTATCGCGGATCACGAAGGGCCGCTGGGTAATTTCGGGGCGGCCCGGGAGCCCGGCTATCGCGGCCTCGACGGTGTCCGCGCCGCACTGCGTTTCGCGCCACTGGGCCTGCGCGCCGACACCAAGGTGGCGGTGTGGGGTTATTCCGGTGGCGGCATGGCCGGTTCATGGCTGGTGGAGCTGGCTCCGGAGTACGCGCCCGAGTTGAATATCGTCGGCGCGGCGCTCGGCGCGCCGGTGGGTGATCCGCGCCACGTGTTCCTGAATCTGAACGGCGGCCTGTTCGCGGGCTTTCCGGCGATCGTGATCTCCGCGCTGCGGCAGGTGTATCCGGCGCTGGCCGAGGTGGTGGACCGCGATTTCACCCCGGCGGGCCGCCGCCTGCTCGACCGCGCCCGTACCCTGGGCCCGATCGCGGTGCTGCCGCTGCTGGTCGGCCGCCACCTGGACGACTACCTGCGGCGGCCGCTGACGGAGATCCTGCCCGAGCTCGAGGACATGTTCGACGAACTGCGGCTGGGCAATCGCGCCCCGGCCTGTCCGGTGCTGGTGGTGCAGCCCGTGCACGACCAGGTGATCGATGTCGCGGGCGTCGACGGTCAGGTGGAGCGGTATCGAGCCGGCGGAGCCGATGTCTGGTATGTCCGGGATCGCCTGAGTGAGCATTTCTCGCTGCTGCCGTTGGCGACTCCGCTGAGCCTGGATTGGCTCGCCGATCGGCTGGCCGGGAAAACTCTTACCGAACCCTCAACCAAGACCGTCTGGTCGGTCGCGCTCGCCCCGGCGCACTGGCGCAGCATGGTGGAAATGGCAACTACCGCAATGCGAGTCACGCTCGGACTGCCCTTGCGCCCGGCCGCCGCGACGGCGTCCGACGAGGTGTCGGGCCTGGCAGCCTGAGTGTTCACACTCGCGGCAACCCCGGTCGATTGCTGCGCGAACTATCCAATACTGGACAATGGACGCCGTGAACGACGCCGCGAACCACACCGCCGAGCCAGGTCCCGGGCCGCGTCCTGAGGGAGGCAATCGCCTCTACCCGCGGGTGACGAGCTTCCGTGCGCGCCGCGGCGCGATCTCGCCCGCGCGCCAGGATTCCTGGGATCAGGTGTGGCCGCGCATCGGCAAGGACGTGTCCGACGAAAAGCTGGACGCCGACGCCTGGTTCGGCCGCTCGGCCCCGCTGATCGTCGAGATCGGCTGCGGCACCGGCACGGCCACCGCGGCCATGGCGCAGGCCGAGCCGGAGTTCAACCTGATCGGCATCGAGGTCTACAAGCCGGGCCTGGCGCAGCTGGTGCAGCGGATCGAACGCGAGGAGATCGAGAACATTCGATTGCTGCGCGGCGATGCCGTGGATGTCCTGGAAAATATGATTGCTCCCGAATCGCTGACGGGTGTTCGGGTGTTTTTTCCGGACCCGTGGCCGAAGGCGCGTCATCACAAACGCCGGCTGCTGCAGCCGGAAACCTTCGCACTCATCGCAAGTCGCCTGATTCCCGGCGGCGTGTTGCATGTGGCGACCGATCACGCCGACTATGCGGAGTGGATCGGACTGTACGGAAATGCGGAACCCCAGCTCATCGGCATGAATGAGCCTACCGGCGGGGATCCCGACGCCTACCGGAACAAAGCACCGATTGGTTTCGAACGTCCGATTACCAAGTTCGAAAACAAAGGACTCCGCGCGGGCAGCGCCATCACCGAGTTCATCTGGGGGAAGATCGAATCATGAGCGTCAGCGAGATGGCCCCGGAGGTCGCCGAAGTTGCCGGAATAATGCACGGCGCCGATTCGACCGAACTATCTGGCACCGCCACCGGGCTCGGCGGCACGACCGGTGGCCCTGCCACCGGTGCTCTGAGCGGCAATGCCACAGTCGCGCTGGGCGGCAACGCCACCGACGTGCGCCGCGTACTGCTGGTGTGGGACGCACCGAACCTGGACATGGGTCTGGGCGCCATCCTCGGCGGCCGCCCGACCGCCGCCTACCGCCCGCGCTTCGACGCGCTGGGCCGCTGGCTGCTGGCCCGCACCGCGGAACTGTCGGTGGGCAGCACCACCCGGGTCGAGCCCGAGGCCACCGTCTTCACCAATATCGCCCCGGGCACCGCGGATGTCGTGCGACCCTGGGTCGAAGCTCTCCGTAATGTCGGCTACGCCGTCTTCGCGAAACCCAAGATCGACGAAGACTCCGATGTCGACAGCGACATGCTCGGCCACATCGAACTACGCCGCCGCGGCGCGGGTCTGGCCGGCATCATGGTGGCCTCCGCCGACGGGCAGGCGTTCCGCGCGCCCCTCGAGGAGATCGCCGCTTCCGGTGTGCCCGTTCAGGTATTGGGTTTCCGCGAGCACGCGAGTTGGGCCGTCACGTCGGATATCCTCGAGTTCATCGACCTCGAGGACATCCCGGGCGTGTTCCGTGAACCGCTGCCCCGGGTCAGCCTCGACTCGCTGCCCGACGAGGGTGCGTGGCTGCAGCCGTTCCGGCCGCTGTCGGCCCTGCTCACCTCCCGCCCCGCTCAAGGAGTCGCTTAGTGTTCACCCGCTGGGGCGACCTGGTCTACAAGCTGCGCTACACCGTGCTCGGTGTGGTGGTGGCGGCAATGCTCGGCCTCGGCGGCTTCGGATTCGGGCTCGAGGACCATCTCAGCTCCAGCGGGTGGTTCGACCCGAACGCGCAGTCGTCCCAGGCTTCCATGCTCAAGGACCAGGTCTACGGGCGTGATCACAACAGCGACGTGATCCTGCTCTACACGGCTCCCGATGGCCAGACCATCGATGATCCGGCGTGGAGCCAGAAGGTCATCAACAGCCTCAACGCGCTGCCGTCGAAGTATCCGGAGATCAGCGGCATCAATGCCTCTCCGTTCAAGCTCGACGTCCCGAGTTCGCAATTGGCGCAGGCCGCAAGCCCGGATCGCAAGCACGCCTTCGCCTCTGTCGCCATCAAGGGCGACAACGACACCGACATGGTGCGCAACTACCGGACGGTGAAACAGGCCGACGCCTTCGCCATTCCGGGTGTGACGGTCGAGGTCGCCGGTCTGCAACCGGTGGCGGGCACGCTCAACGACACCATGGCGCAGGACCAGAAGCGCATGGAGATGATCGCCATTCCGGTGGTGGCCGTCCTGTTGTTCTTCATCTTCGGCGGTGTGGTGGCGGCCGCGCTGCCGCTGATCATCGGTGGCCTCACGGTGCTCGGCGCGAACGGCATCGTCATGGGGATCACCAAGTTCACCGAGGTGAACTCGTTTGTCTCGCCCGTGGTTTCGATGATCGGCCTGGGTCTGGCCATCGACTACGGCCTGTTCATCGTGAGCCGCTTCCGTGAGGAGACGGCCGACGGTTACGACACCAAGGCGGCCGTGCGGCGCACGGTGCAGACCGCGGGCCGCACCGTCATCTTCTCGGCCACCATGATCATCGCGGCCAGCGCGGGCATGCTGCTGTTCCCGCAGGGCTTCCTGAAGTCGGTGGCCTACGGCACCATCGCGACGGTCGCGCTCGCCGCGCTGTCGGCGCTCACCATCCTGCCCGCGATGCTGTCGATCCTGGGTCCGCGCGTGGACGCGCTGGGGCTCAAGCGGTTCCGCAAGGACAAGACCACCGAGGAAATCGAGAACGGTTTCTGGGGCAAGATCACCGCGTGGGTGATGAAGCACCCGCTCAAGGTCGCGATCCCGATCACCATCGGCCTGCTGCTGCTCATCATCCCGGTGAAGAACCTGGCCTTCGGCGGCATCAGCGAGACGTATCTGCCGCCGAACAATCCGACCCGCTTGGCGCAGCAGCACTTCGACGAGATCTTCCCGCTGCGCAAGGCCGACCCGGTGCAGCTGGTCATCGTCACCGACAATGCGAAGAACATCGGCACCATCCTCAACGAGGCCAACAAGGCCAGCGGGTTGCAGCCGAAGACCTCGTTCTCGCTGCCGCAGACGCCGCCCAACGGCTCCAATGTGTGGTCGACCACGCGACCGCTGGAGAAGGGCGCGGACATCAAGCAGACGATGGCCGATCTGCGCTCGATCGACGTGCCGGACGGCGCCGAGGTGATGGTCACCGGAACGCCGGTCATGATGCAGGACAGCATCGATCAGCTGGTCGACCGGATGCCGTTGATGATCGCGCTGGTGGTGCTGGTGACCACCATCCTGATGTTCCTCACCTTCGGCTCGCTGGTGCTGCCGATCAAGGCCGCGCTCATGAGCGCGCTCGGCCTGGGCTCCACGCTCGGCATCCTCACCTGGATCTTCATCGACGGCCACGGCGCGGGCATCCTGAACTTCACGCCGCAGCCGATCATGTCGCCGGTGCTGGTGCTGATCATCTCCGTGGTCTACGGCCTATCCATCGACTACGAGGTCTTCCTGCTCTCCCGCATGGTCGAGGCGCGCACCCAGGGTGCGAGCACGACCGAGGCGGTGCGTTCGGGCACCGCGCAGACCGGCCGCATCATCACTGCGGCCGCGCTCATCCTGCTGGTGGTCACCGGCGCGTTCGCGTTCTCCGATCTGGTGATGATGCAGTACATCGCCTACGGCATGGTGGCGGCGCTGTTCATCGACGCGACCGTGCTGCGCATGCTGCTGGTCCCGGCCACCATGAAGCTGCTCGGCGACGACTGCTGGTGGGCGCCCAAGTGGATGAAGAAGATTCAGCAGAAGATCGGCCTGGGCGAGCCCATCCTCGACGATGAGCGGCCCGGCGGCGGCGAGGTGCTCGACCTGGTCAAGGCGACCCCGATCACCGACCCGGTCACCATGCAGATCCCGATCCTGGCCGATGGTTCCGCCGCGAGCCGTCCGCGCAAGCCGCGTCCGCGGCGGACGGTGAACGTGGACAGCGAAGCGCCGACCCAGCGCATCAATGTCACCAAGCCCGCGGAGATCGCCAAGCCCGCGAACATCACCGAGCCTGCGCCCGCACCCGCCGACCAGGCCCCGGAACCCGCTCGCGCCCCGGAGCCGACTCGCAAGGCCCCGGAATCCGATCGCCCCGCGCCCGGATTGCCTTCCGCCACCGCGCGTCCCGGCCGCGGTGTCACGCCGTC
>NZ_JBSGBY010000295.1:0-10401 GCF_053601505.1 Nocardia sp. NPDC004722 | reverse complement strand
GACCTGTGGGCCTGGACTTCTCGTCCAGGCCCACAGGTCGTTCCGGCTACTTCATGTCGACGACACCGTCGGGGGCCGGGGTCAGGTAGAGCGCGGCGATCTCGGTGGCGTACTTGGTGGCGATGGGGGTGCGCTTGAGTTTGAGGGTGGGGGTGAGTTCGTCACCGCCGGGCTCCCAGGCCAGGTCGAGGATGGTGAAGCGTTTGATCTGCTCGACGCGGGCGAGTTTGGTGTTGGCGGTGGCGACGGCGGCCTTGATCTCGGCGACGATCTCCGGGTGCGCGGCAAGGGTTTTCAGTTCCGCGTCGGGGAGGCCGAGGGTTTTGGCGCGGACCACGGCGGTGTCGGGGTCCAGAACGATGAGCGCGGCGATGAACGGTTTGTTGTCGCCGATCGCCACCACCTGACCGACCAGCGAGGACGCGGCCTTGACGGTGTTCTCGATATTGGTGGGAGACAGGTTCTTTCCCGCCTCGGTGATGATGAGTTCCTTCTTGCGGTCGACGATGCTGACGTAGCCGTCGCCGTCGATGGTGGCGACGTCACCGGTGTGCAGCCAGCCGTCGGCGTCGAGGGCCTCGGCGGTCTTGTCGGGCATCTTGCGGTAGCCGCGGCTCACGATGGGGCCGCGCACCAGCAGTTCGCCGTCCTCGCCGAGGCGGATCTCCAAGCCCTTCAACGCGACACCGACGGTGCCCGGCTTGGGCTTGGCCAGCGGGGTGTAGGTACCGACGCCGGAGGTTTCCGACATGCCCCACACCTCGGTCACCGTGAAGCCCAGGCCCAGCAGGTATTCCAGGGTCTCCGGCGGGATCGCGGCGGCACCGGAGGCGGCGACCTTGAGCTCGTCGAAGCCCAGGGCGCGGCGCAGCTTGCTCAACACCAGTGCGTCGGCGAGCTTGTGCTGCACGTCCAGCAGCGCGCCGCGGCCGTTGCCGGCCAGATCGGCGCGGGCGGCCTGCGCGCCGACGCTCAGCGCCCAGTTGGCGAGGGCCTTCTTCACCGGGCTGGCCTCGACGGCGAGCTTGGCGTCGATCCCGGCCTTGATCTTCTGCCACACGCGCGGCACCCCGAAGAACGCGGTCGGGCGGGCGTCGGGCAGGGCGGCGGCGATCTCGCACGCATCCGGCACGCAGGTCATCTGCACGCCGGTGAACAGGTTGGCGCAGTGGCCCGAAATGCGGTCGGCCACATGGGCGGCCGGCAGGTAGGACACCGAACGGTCGTCGAGGCCGACGGTCAGCGGACCCTCGACCAGGCCCACGATCTGGGCGACCACATTGGCATGTGTCAGCTCCACGCCCTTGGAGGGGCCGGTGGTACCTGAGGTGTAGATCAGGGTCGCGACGTCCTGCGGCTGCACGGCCTGCCAGGCGGCGTCGAAGTCGAAGCCTTCCTGCGGTGCGGCCTCGACCTCATCGAGGGTCGAGGTGCCCGCGGCCGAACCTTCCACCAGCACAATGTGTTCCAGCTCGACGCCCGCGCCGCGCACGGTGTCCAGGAACGCGGGCTCGGTGATCACGATCTTGTTCTCGGCATTGGTGAACAGATGCGCGATCTGCTCGGGCGAGCTGGTGTTGTAGATCGAGAACGGCGTCGCCCCCAGATGCAGCGCCGCGGTATCGACCAGATTGAACTCCGGCCGATTGGTCAACATGATCCCGACCGTGTCCCCGCGCCCCACCCCCAACCCCGCCAACCCGGCCGCGATGCTGCGCACCCGCTCCCCGTACTCGCGCCAGGTGATCTGCCGCGTCCCCCCGACCGTCCGCAGCGCCACCTGCCCCGGCCGCAACGTCAACGTCTGCTGAAACGCCTGCGGAATCGTGTGAACAGTAGTGCCCGATGCATGCGCAAACCCGATATCAGTCGTCATAACCCTTTTCCCGGTAGCCTCTCGCGGTACCCCGCCACCCGCGCGCCCACCAGCGCGAACCCCACCGCCGGCAACTCCCGACCAACCCCATCACGCGATGAACACACGCCAGCTGTGGCGCGGCTCACTCATCGTAACCAGAATGTGTTGATTGTGTCGTGGGCGGCTTCGGTCACGTTCGTGGCCGAAATTACCGATCCGTGGCGGGAAGCTGTGAATAGGCGCTACGCCGTTTGGCTTTCGCGGCCATGTACAGCGCCGCGCGCTCGCTGCGCGGCTTCGTCTCGAGCGGCACCATCTCGACGACCAGCCCGGCGTTCTCGACGGCATGGACTTTGTCCTGGTTGTTCGTCATCAACCGGACCGACCGCAAGCCCAGCTCGGCGAGCGCGGCGGCGGCATGGTCGTAGGTGCGGGAGTCCTCGGGATGGCCGAGTATGCGATAGGCGTCGAAAGTGTCGGCGCCGGTCTCCTCCCCGACGTGCAGACCCATGGCCTTGAACGCCAGGCCTTCGCCGCGCCCCTCCTGTTCGAGATAGATGACGACGCCCTGCCCGTCCTCATCTTGGATCATTTCCATGGCCAGTTTGAGCTCGGGTCCGCAATCGCAATCGTCGGAATCGAGCGCATCACCATAGAGACAGCTGGAGTGGATACGCACCAGACATCCGTCGGTCGGTTCCCCGAAGATCAGCATGTGCCCAACTCCGGTCTCGTCGCACACTTCCTCCACCCGCACCCGCAACTCGCGCCCCTTACGAAACAGCGAATGTGCAGTTGCCTGAAGCTCTTTCACGCATACACCGCCTGCCGCCCTGCCTTTGGCAATTATGGCCGAGCGGTCGATTTCACGAGACGGATTGTTCGAAGAGTTCAGGACCCGAACATCCGGCCTGCGATCAAGCGTGCGCGTGCACGAAGCATTCGGGTTCGTTGCGGACCCCAGCGTCCGACCGCCAAGCCCGCGATCGCCGCAGCTGCCGTAATCATCGGTAGAGCCCATCCAACTCCAGCCCCCGGATACACCAAACACGATGCGACAGAACATATTCCACCGAATGTCACGCCGATGCCGGCCGTCGAGCCGGTGTGCATGACGCGCCTGGCACCATAGCCTTGCGGCAGCCGATGCCCTCGAAACTCGCGCTTGTCCCGAAGGTACTGATCTACCCAGGGGTTGCGGGGCACTATATGCAGTCGAACTGGCCGAACCGCAATACCCGCGGTTCGCAACTCTGCTTCCTTGTCAGGGTTGTTGGTCAGCAGGCGAACGGACAAGAGCCCAAGGTCCAGCAGCAGCTTCGCGGCGGGTGTGTACGTGCGTGAGTCGGGGGAATAGCCAAGTCGCTCATAGCTGGCGAAGGTATTCAGGCGCTCTCGCTGACTCAACGAGTAGCCGCGCGCCTTGCCGACCAGTCCCGCGCCCCGACCCTCCTGTTCGAGGTAGAACAGGACGCCACGGCCCTCGGCCTGGATCATGTCGAGGGCGAGCTCGAGCTCGGGTCCACAGTCGCAGTCGTCCGAGTGCAGCGCGTCACCGTATAGGCACCGAGAGTGGATTCGGACCAGGCAGTTCGGTCCGACGTCGCCAAATATCAGGGCATGTCCGGGAATTCCGTCCGGATCGAGTGGAATCACCCGTACTGTGATACTGCGGCCGTGGCGTGTGAACACATGCTCGGTCTCATCGTGCCGCAGCGGCACTTTCGCTGTCGTCAAGCGATCCTCCGGTCGGGGACGATAGGCACCGCATTTGCCCGCATCCAGTGGTCACACGCCGGGCCGCGAGAATGCTATACCTAGGGGCCTCGCCATGAGTGGTTTCATGCCGTGTCATCCGACCCCGGCGCGTCAGCGTCCGGTTCACCGGCGACAATGGCGTCGATCCGGTCCGGTGATGACAGCGTGTCCGCAACACTCCGGCCTCGGGGTGCCTGCGCAACTCGCCAGATCAGGTCCGCCATCGCCGCTGTTGCCCATTCGAAGTCATCGGTCTCCGCGTCACCGTCTCGAGTGACCACCCGGTAGGTCAATGCGGCCAGGAACGCTGAGGCCGCGCCCGCGACCAGTGGCAGCGGATTGGCGAAACGCGAAACTTCCTGGGTTCGGACATCAGCGCGATGGACCGTGCACCGAGATCGCTCGAGTACGCAGACGGCACCGACGCCCCGCCGCAGAAGCCAGGAGACAACCGAATCGGGCGACAAGTCCGGACGCAGCGCGGCAAGTTCGTCCGGTGAGCCTACGAGATAGTCGATCGCGGATAAATAGACCTTCATCGCATGGGTGAGCGGACGCTGCGGGCGCACGTTCACGATCAACCACGGCGCTTTCGACCGCGCCACGGCATCCTTCTGCGTACCAACCACTTCCAGCGTCCGCTCGATGACCGGGACGCTCTGTTCGAAGGTCAGCAAGACCGCTTTGACATCGCTGATCGCTTGTAGGTTGGAAGCGACATCGAAGTCAGCGGCGGTGAGCTGAATCCGGCCTACTTTGGCTGCGATATAAGAGGACTCGGTGCCGTCGTCAGTCTCGATCGCGATCGTGACAGGCGTACTCGCGCCCGGCACCGCCTTGACGAGGCTGGTATCGACGCCCTGGTCCGCCAAATACTCCAGGATCTCGATACCCTCGTCGTCTTTGCCGATCGCCGTGAGCAGTCGCGAATCGAGGCCTAATCCCGCAAGCGCCACAGCACGCTTGAGGCCCTTCCCTCCAGGGCAGCGGCGGAAGTCCCCCCACATGTCCACTCCAGGCCGGGGGAAAGCGTCCACTTCGACGATCATGTCCATGACCGCGTCTCCGATGACGACGACGGTAGGCCGGGGTATTGCTGACGGGATTTCGCTCATGGGAATGACCGACTGATAGGTCAATCCCCTTGCGAGCGTGGTGAAAGCGACTTCCTCGAGCCGACCGCGCAAAGCGCGCTCGCTGCGCACCCGATGAGCGACAGGCACACCGAGCAAACCGTGCAGGTCCGCCCAGCGCTGGGCCAGGCATTCGCGCCGCGGACCCAGGTCCGGGCTGTAGAGCTGCTCGGCGACCTCGACCGACAGTTGGTCGGCAAGCATGCCGAGGTTCAACTCCGCATCGACGATCAATCGCTGAGCGGGAGGAAGCTTTCCGGTGATGTAGCGCAGGACGTGTGGCAGAGCCGCCTCGGGTTCGAGACCGCTCAGGTGGGCATAGCGGCGCACTATGACCAGTCCCAGGAGAGCGTCGATGTCGACCGGACGAGCTCGATCACCGCCCAGACCAGTGCGTTTGCGCAATTGGAGCAGCGTGTCGCGGACGGCGCGGACGTCGTTGTCCTGCGCGGCCGTGTCGGCCCCGCTACTGCCCCCTAGGTTCTGCTGCATCGTCATCGGCACCAACTCATCACTTCGAACCAACCATAGAACCGACCGGGTTTGAACGTTCGGGAAAACGGCAATCTAATTGTGACAGCGTCAAAATACGATTCGGAAGCGCCAAATGCCATCCTAGACTTGGCAAAGTATCGCGGTCCGAGCGGACGAGCAGCTCCCGGGAGGTACCCGATGAACGGAATCGTTCTCGTGAACCGGAGCAGCCTGCGGCGCACCCGCCGAGCCCGCGATGACCGCGGCACCGATCTCGAGGTGAATGTCCAAGTGCGGTAGGCGGATTCACCGCCACGCACGTCCATCGACCAGATCGTCCAAGCCGTCACACAACCGCCTTTCGGACGTGACGCCTCCCGGACCCATCGGAGGCCTCCATGACCCTCTATCACGCCCGGCATTCCATCACGACGAGTCTCACCGCCGAGTGCGCCGAGCACGTGCCCGGCGGACCCGAGCCGGGGTGGCGGCTCAGCTGGCACGCGGACATCGTTTTGACTCGCGAACAAGCAACGGCGGCAATGGAACTCACCGAGACGCTGATCAGCATGCCAGCAGCCACCGACAAGGCGTGGCGGCGGGCGCGGGCCGTGGCGGCCGAACTGGGGATCGATATGGAACGAGCCCACGCCGTGTTGGCGCGGAGACAGGTCGAACGGGGGAAGCATGACGATCTATACGACGGACGACTGGTGCATGACCAGCGATATCACCGATGAGAGTGTGGTGCGGGTGGCGGATCGCTGGACGTTGGCTTGGCGGTGCAGCTGGTTGCCTGATCGGTTGCTCACGCGGGCGCAGGCATTGGCGGCGATGGTGCTGGCCGAGAGCGTCGCCGCCGGGTACCCCCGCGATGAGAAGGCGCAGGGCCGCATGGTCGCCAGTGCCGGAGAGTTGGGGATTCCGGTGGAGCAGGCGGTGTTCATCCTATTGAGGCGGCGGTCGGCGTGACCACGCGAGGGGATGGCCACGCTCGCCGTCAACTACTTCATTGCCGACGCGCGATCGGTGGAGAAGAGGGTGACGAGCGACTCGACAGACCGGATTGTGGCGGGAAGATCGATGAAATAGCTACCGCTCAGCATCCGATGAGGGAGCAGGCAGCTCGGCGCGGGACATCGACCGCGACGGGCGCACCACAGCGTGAGCGGGCAGTGATCCTGTCGGCCGCGTGCACCGCCCGAGGGAGGAACGCATGACCATCGACATCACGGCGCGGGAGATGAAAAGTGATCTCAGTCCGGAGCACGCGGTACGGCTGAGCAGGCTCGGGCAGGAGGAATGGCGGCTGAGTTGGCTTCCACGGCAACGCCTTTCGAGGGAGCAAGCTCAGGCCGGGATGGAGCTGGATGAGATCCTGTCCGATCCGGCGATCGTCTACGACGAGCAGGCACAGGCCAGGGCGGCGATCCATGCGGCCCGACTGGGCATCGGAGTGGATCGGGCGGTCATTCTGCTGGCGGTGCGGCTGGCCGAACGGCTGCATCTCGATCCGCCCCCGGAGCACGTGGCGGATACCGCAGCGCCGCAGCAGATTCCATCACCGGCCACGGCTACCGCCGAACGACGGACCGGGCCCCACTTGGCGCATGCGGGCGCCCGGCCACGACACCGAGGCTAGGAGGCGTCGAGGCGACGATCGATTGCCTCGCGAGTCGGTATGGAGTCGGGGATGCTCGGCACCATCGTCGCTCGTGCAGAGATCGCTGCGGCGGCCCATTCGAGGTGCTCGACACCCGCCCGACAGCGCGCAGCCACGTCGGTAGGGCGTGGATGGGTCATCAATCGGGCCATGAACGCCGAGACGAATGCCGATGACGCACCAAATGAGCAGGGGAGGCTGGACTCGAGGTACGTCCGCACCGGATCGACTTCGAGAGCGTCGGCCGAGTACATGGCGCAAGAATGCTTGTCCAAGACCACAACCGAACCGACACCGTGGCGCACCAGTTGCCGCGCAACCTCTGCCGAATCGATACCGGGCCGCAGGCGGGCGAGTTCGCCGACAGTCGCGATCAGGTAGTCCACGGCCTTCAGATATTCGGGCAGCTGCGTAGGGAACGGTTGGGGTGGAGTGGCGCTCACGAACAGCCATGGCCGCTCCGCACGATCGGCGATGGCCGCCGAGGCCGCAGACAACAACTGCTCGCTCTGCTCGAAGGTCAGCAGCACGGCATCGGCGTCGAGGAGGGCGCGGGTGATCGGAACGTCCGCGATGTCGCGGGCGTCGAATCGGATCCGGTCTGCCTTACCCGCGATCGAGGCGGTCGATCCGTCCTTGCCGACGATCACCGAGGCGGTCGGCGTCGGGCCGAGCCGGACGCGTAGGAGACTCGTGTCGACGCCGCGCTTGCTCAGATACTCGACGATCGCGCCGCCCGCGTCATCGTCGCCAACCGCGGCGAACAGTCGGGCGTCCACCCCGAGGCGCGCCAAGGCCACTGCACGGTTGAGGCCCTTTCCGCCGGGGTGGTCGGAGAATTTCCCGTACAGGGACTCACCGTCGCGCGGCATTGCCTCAACGTGCCAGATGTAATCCCAGGCCGCGTCACCGATGACGACGGCGGTTGGACGTGTTGTCGCCGAGAGGATCTCGCTCATGGGCACGACCGACTCGCGGGTCAAGCCGCGGGCAAGAGAGGTGAACGCGATCTCCTCGACTCGACCCCGAAGCGCGCGTTCGCTGCGCACCTGACGAGTTACGGGTACACCGAGCACATCGTGCAGATCCGCCCAGTACTGGGCCAGAAACTCTCGCCGTGGGCCCAGATCCGGGCCGTAGACCTGAGAGCAGATGTCCTCGGGTAACCGGTCGGCGAGCATACCCAGATTCAGTTCCACATCGACGATCAAGCGTTCTGCCGCATCGAGCCTGCCAGCGACGTAGCGCACAGCGTGCGGCAGCGCGGTCTCCGGATCGGCTCCGCTGAGGTGGGCGTAGCGGCGCACGACGACCAATCCGAGCAGCGCGTCGAGGTCGACCGGGCGGGCCCGATCCCCGCCCAGGCCAGTACGTTTACGCAACTGCAGCAGCGTGTCGCGGACCGCCCGAACATCGTTGTCCTGCGCGGCCGTGTCGGCCCCGCTGCTACCACCGAGGTTCTGCTGCATCGTCATTCGCACCAACCATAAGACCGGTCAGGTCGGTGCGTCCGACGAAACGGCAAGGTGATGCCGAGGGCGGCAGAAGGCCGACTCGATCCTCAGGCGCGGGTTTTGTGTTCTGCGCCTACGGCTTCCGAGAGGTTCGAGTAGCCGTGTTCGCGGAGCTTGGCTGCCAGGCCGCGGTGGATGTGTTTGGGCCACAACGGGCCGCCGTAGATGAAGCTGGTGTAGCCCTGGAGGAGGGAGGCGCCGGCGCGGATGCGTTCCCAGGCTTGGTCGGCGGTTTCGATGCCACCCACCGAGATGAGGACGAGTTGGTCGCCTACGCGGGAGTAGAGGCGGCGCAGGACTTCCAGGGAGCGGTCGGCGACCGGGGGGCCGGAGAGGCCGCCTGCGCCGATGGGTTCCACTTCCGAGGCGGGGGTGTTGAGGCCGTCGCGGCGGATGGTGGTGTTGGTGGCGACGATGCCGGCGAGGCCGAGTTCGACGGCGAGGTCGGCGACGGCGTCGATGTCGTCGTCGGACAGGTCGGGGGCGATCTTGACCAGGACCGGGACCGAGACCGTGTCGAGGACGGCTTGCAGGATGGGGCGCAGGGAGCTGACGGCTTGCAGGTCGCGCAGGCCCGGGGTGTTGGGGGAGGAGACGTTGACGACCATGAAGTCGGCCAGCGGGCCCAGCAGTTTGGCGCTGATGGCGTAGTCGCCTGCGGCGTCTTCGGGTTCGACGACCTTGGTCTTGCCGATGTTGGCACCGATGGGGACGCCGCCGGGCAGCCGCGCGGCGAGGTGGCCGGCCGCGGCGGCGGCGCCGAAGTTGTTGAAGCCCATGCGGTTGATGAGCGCCCGGTCGGCGGGCAGGCGGAACAGTCGCGGCGCGGGGTTGCCGGGCTGGGCCTGCGCGGTGACGGTGCCGATCTCGGCGTAGCCGAATCCCAGTGGCCCCCAGGCGTCGACGCCGTCGGCGTTCTTGTCGAAGCCGGCGGCCAGGCCCAGGGGCGCGGGGAACTCCACGCCGAATACGCGGGTGCGCAGGATCGGGTCGTCGGCGACGAGCAACGCGCGCGACAGGGCGCGGCCCGGGGTGAACCGGGTCGCGAGCCGCATGGCGGCGAAGGCCAGATGGTGGATGGTTTCCGGTTGCAGCCGGAACATCACCTTCAGCAACAGGGCGTACAGGCGCTCATACATAGGGGGTTACATCACCGCCTCGGGTGTCGGGGATAGCAGGGGAGTCTTGCGGCGGCGCAATAACACTCGGCGGGAGCCGTCGGTGTAGGCGCGTACCCGCGACAGCTCCCAGCCGCCGTATTCCGCGTGGATGGACAGACGCATGGCGGTCGTGACCCTGTTGATGCCCGGAGGCAGCCGCAGGGGCACGTATTCCCATTCGTCGCTGGATTCCTCCCAGCCCTCCGGTAATGTGCGCGATTGGTGCGCCGATCGTGAGGCCCGAGCCATCACTGCCCTCTCTTCCGCTGGTCCGCTGCGATCCGTTGCAGACCGTCTCCGGTCGCGGATCCCACGAACAGGTCACCGGTGCGGTCATCGACGGTGACCGAGTTGGGCTGGCGCACCGTCGGGTAGCGCCCCACCTCTACCGGTATACCCGTCGACAAGTCGTAGCCGACGACTTCGTTGCTGCCTGTCAGCGTCACCCACACGGTCTCCAACCGCTGATCGTAGGCGAGTGCGTAGGGAGAGGAGCCTACCGGGAAACGCTGGTGCAGGACCAAGGGATCAGCCGTGTAGACCAGCAGTTCCCCACCGGCGGTGTCGGTAACCATGCGGCGGCCGAAATGGTCGCCGATCATGTTGGTGGCGCCGTCACCGGTGCGCAGCGACAGGCCGAGTTTGCGGGTGCCGTCGAGTTGCACGAGCGCGGTCTGGCGGCGGTCGAGCACCACCGTCGCGTCGTCGGTGGTGTCGATGGCGTCGGCGGAGGACAGGCCCGAAATGGTGTGGCGCACAGTGCCGTCGGCGTCGGCGAGCAGGACTTTGCCGTTGGCCAGGCCCGCGACCAGGGAGCCGTCGGCGCGCAGCGCGACCGAGC
>NZ_JBSGBY010000294.1:0-10412 GCF_053601505.1 Nocardia sp. NPDC004722 | reverse complement strand
GTGCGGGCGTCTGGCCCAAGAGCGCCCAGGAGAACAGGATGGCGGCCAGCACTTCACCGAGCGCCGCGAAGGACGCGAGCCGGGAGCCGAGATGTTCACCCAGCTGCCGAAGCTGGAGGCCATGCTGCTGTCGGCCGCGCTGATGACGCCGCTCGGGGTGTCACTACTACCGGGCTTCGAAGCGTTGCCGCGCATGCCGTTCAACCTGGTGATCTCGAATGTGCCCGGGCCCCGGAAACCGGTCTACATGCAGGGCGCGCGGCTGGACGCCAACTATCCGCTCTCGATCCCGTTCGAGTCGCAGGCCATGAACATCACGCTGACCACCAATGGCGACAACCTCGATTTCGGGTTGGTGGGCTGCCGCCGCACGGTGCCGGATCTGGATCGCGTGATCGACCACCTGGAAGCGGGCCTGGCCGAGCTGGAGCGGGCCACCGCCTGACGCCTCACTAGGCTGGCCTGGTGATCCAGTGGCCCGAACTGCGCGAACAGTGCCTGATCCTCGAGGACGAGGCGGTGCTCGCCCTGAACAAGCCCGCGGGCATCTCCGTGACCGGGGAACGCCACGACACCGACATCGTGGAAATGGCGGCGGCACAGGGCGAGACGCTGTACCCGGTGCACCGCATCGACAAGGTGACCTCGGGGCTGGTGCTGCTGGCCCGGGAGCTGTCCGCGCACGGGCCGCTCACCCGGCAGTTCAACAAGCGCACGGTGCGCAAGGCGTACCTGGCGGTCGTCGAAGGCAGCGACCTGCCCGACCGCGGGGTCATCGACCTGCCGCTGAGCGTCGGCCGTAAGAACCGGGTGCGGATCGCCGCGCCGCGTGAGAGCATTCGCCGCGCCGCCGACACCTGGCTGGTCGATGCCTCGGAGGTGCTCGCGGGCAAGAACTATCCGTCGATCACCGAATTCGTCACCGTCGCCCGCACCGGCTCGCACGCCGTGCTCGCGCTGCGCCCGATCACCGGGCGGCGGCATCAGATTCGCGTGCACCTGGCCTGGATCGGCTACCCCATCGTCGGCGATCCGCTCTTCGATCGCTCCGGCGAATTCCCGCGCACCCATCTGCATTCGTGGCGTTTGACCCTCGACGCACCCTGGCGGTCGAATGGTCTACTGGATCTCGAGGCGGAACCGGGAGCGGACTTCTGGCAACCGGGTGCGGTGACACTCACCGACGAGCCGCGGCAACTATTGAGCAGCGCAAGCGAACTCATGGCGCGGGCCACGCCGACCGCGCATTGATGACAATTCGCTATATTGCGTGGCGGGTCTCACCGATCCACATCGGGGCAGGTCATTTAGCCTCAATGAGGTGACCGCGGTGCGGCGGCACAGGCGGGCGCGATGCTGCGGCCCTTCACAGAAAGCGAATGCCGATGGTTCTGCTGGCACAGCTCAGTGACACCCATTTCAATATGGGCGCCCGCAATGTCGAACGCGCCGAACGGGTGCTGGGCTTCCTCGCCGAGCTGCCGCAGCGACCGGACTTCATCCTGGTCACCGGCGATATCACCGATGAGGGCGAACTCGACGAATACCGGCAGGCCCGGCTGGCCCTCGCCTCCGAGATTCCGGTGCTGGTGCTGCCGGGCAATCACGACGACCGCGGCAATATGCGGCAGATCCTTTTCGGCCAGGACCCCGGCTACGCGCCCATCAACAATGTCCATCGCGGCGGCGGCGTGAGCGTCGTGCTGCTGGATTCCAGCATTCCCGGCAAGCCCGAGGGGCGGCTCGACGAGGAGACGTACGCGTTCCTCGAGGACGCGCTCGAGCAGACCGCCGCCGACGACACCGTGCTGATCGCCATGCATCATCCGCCGGTGCCGGTGCAGTCCACCGTCGTGGACCCGATCCGGCTGACCAATCCGGAACGCCTGGCCGAGATCGTGGCGGGCGACGCGCGCATCGCGGCCGTGCTCACCGGGCACGTGCACGCGGGGTTGATGACGACGTTCGCCGGCAAACCGCTGATCGTCGCGCCCAGCGTCTCGTCGACCATCGGCTGCGAATGGGAAACGCGCGCACCGGGACACGTGCCGATCGACTTCGCGCCGGACCCGTCGATGGTGTTCCACTCGATCACCGAAACCGGTCTGCTGTCGATGTTCCGCCCGATCGCCATGGGCGGGCGGCTCAGCGAAGCGGCGGAGTGACGAGCGCGCCGCGCCGATACACCGACGGCGTGGTGCCGGTCCACCGTTTGAAGGCGTGGATGAAGGTGGACGCCTCCGCGTAGCCCAGCCGGATCGCCACATCGCTGACCGACAGCGGTGTGGCCGTGAGCATTTCCTCCGCCAGCGCGCGGCGCACCTCGTCCAGCAATTGCCGGTAGCTGGTGCCCGCGGCGTCCAGGTGGCGACGCAGGGTGCGGGTGCTCATATTGAGATCCCTTGCCACCGTGTCGATTCCGGGCGGCACCGCGAAACCGTCCACGCCCCCGCGCGGGACCAGCCGCCCGCGCACCTCGGCCGCGATGCCGGTGCGGGCGCGGCGGCGCGAGACCAGATCGCGGCACTGGGCCAGGCACATGGCCCAGGTGTGGTCGTTGGCTTGCGGCAGCGGCTGCTCCAGCAGGGCCGGATCCAGGGTGAAGGTGGTGTGCGGCTGCTCGAAACGTGGTTGCAGGCCGTAGATCTCGGTGTAGAGGTCCAGGTTCGGCGGGGCCGGGAAGTCGAAGTCGGCGCGCAGTAGCTCCACGCGGTGGCCGAGCAGATCCGACAGCACCTGGTGCATGGCCGTCACATCCCGCTCCACCAGGAACCGCCGCACATCCGCGGGCACCCGCTCGTCGTGGACCACGAATTCGCCGGGCTGCCAGCGGGCCGCGGGAATGCAGAAGGTGAAGCTCAGCTCCAGGAAACGCAGCGCGAAGGCGATCGCCTCGCCGAGGGTGGGGCTGCTGACACAGGCGAAGCCGAAGATGCCGAAGGTGGAGATGCGATAGCGCCGTCCCACCTCGAGTCCCAGGTTCGGCCGCACCCCCAGCTCCCGCACCAGATTCCGGATGATCGCCAGCTCGGTGTGGGCGTCGATCTGCGCGTCCGGATCCGCGAGTTGTTTCTCGGTGAGCCCGCTGCCGTGCAGCATGCGCGCGGTCGCCACCCCCTGCTCACGCGCGAAACCCACCATGAGCGCGACACTGGCCACGCCACGGGGGAAGTCCCAATCCCGGATGCTCGCCTCCTGCACGGTGCCCATCCCCTGATTATGGCCGAAATTCTCGATCAGGTCGCCCACCAAATCCGGGCCTCGCTCCTACAGTGAGAGGAGTCTGCTATGTGAGGAGCACCACAATGCCGTCGGTCATCATCATCGGCGCCGGATTCGGCGGGCTCGGCATGGCGATCGAGCTGCGGCGCAATGGTTTCCGGGAGTTCACCATCCTGGAGAAGGCGGCCGATCTGGGCGGGGTGTGGCGGGAGAACAGCTATCCCGGAGCAGCCTGCGATGTGCCGTCACCGCTGTACTCGTTCGCACACGAACCCAAACCCCGATGGCGGCAGCGGTATTCGACCCGCGAGGACATCTGGGACTACATGCGCGGGGTCGCCGCCCGGCACGAGCTGTCCGAATCCATCGTGTTCGGGGCCGAAGTGACCGAGGCCGACTACGACGAGACCGCCCGGCGGTGGACCGTCCGCACCGCCGACGGCGTGGAGCGCACCGCCGATGTGCTGGTGTCGGCGGTCGGTCAGCTCTCCCGCCCGGCCATGCCGCCGATTCCCGGCATCGAACGCTTCGCCGGGGAGTCCTTCCACTCCGCGCGCTGGGATCACGAGGTGAAACTCGACGGCCGCCGGGTGGCCTGCATCGGCACCGGGGCCAGCGCCATCCAGTACATTCCCGAAATCCAGCCGCGGGCCGCGGAACTCACGGTGTTCCAGCGCACCGCCGCCTGGGTGCTGCCCAAATTCGACACCGACTACAAGCCGGTCCATCAGCGCGTCCTGGTCGCGATTCCGGGAATGCCGGTGGCCGAGCGATTCTCGTGGTGGGCCATCGCCGAATTCGTGGCGCTCGGGCTGGTCGAGTTCCCCGGCATCGTGCGCGCGGTCGCCCGCATCGCCGAGAACCATCTCGAGGAGCAGGTCACCGATCCGGTGCTGCGCGCCAAACTCACCCCCGACTATCCGATCGGCTGCAAACGCGGACTGTTCTCCAACGACTACTACCCCGCGCTGTGCGAACCGAATGTCTCGCTCGAGACCACACCCATCAGCGAGATCGTCCCCGAGGGCGTCCGCACCGCCGACGGCGTCCTGCACGAGGCCGACGTCCTCATCTACGGCACCGGTTTCAAGGGCACGGAATTCCTGTGGCCCATGAAGATCCGCGGCCGCGGCGGCCGCGCGCTCGGCGACGCGTGGGACGGCGGCGCGCACGCCTACCTGGGCCTGACCGTCCCCGAATTCCCCAATATGTTCATGGTCTACGGCCCCAACACCAACCTCGGCGTCGGCTCCATCATCTACATGATCGAATCCCAGGCCCGCTACATCCGCCACGCCGTCCAACTGCTCGCCGAACACCCCGGCAGCGCCCTCGAGGTCCGCCCGGAAGTCGAGCAATCCTTCAACGACGCCCTCCAGCAACGCCTTTCCCGCACCCCCTGGAACTTCTGCACCAGCTGGTACCGCACCGCCTCCGGCCGCATCACCAACAACTGGCCCGGCACCACCCGCAGCTACCGCCGCCGCACCCGCAAAGTGCACCTCCCGGACTACACGTTCACCCCGCCGCGCTAGGTTCGAAAGCACCTACGCGACGGGAGGATTCAACCGATGGTGGAAGTACATGGGGAATCTGTCGAGATCGTGACGACCGATGGCGTCGCGGACGCCTACGTCACGCATCCCGACGACGGTGCGGCGCATCCCGGAGTGTTGGTGCTTCAGGACGGTTTCGGGCTGCGGCCCAGCTTGCGGGCGCTGGCCGATCGGATTGCCGCGCACGGCTACACCGTGCTGCTGCCCAACGCGTTCTACCGGCACGGCCCGGCGCCCGTGGTCGAACTCCCCGATTTCATCGACCCGTCGGCCCGCCCGGAGATCTTCCAGCAGGTCTTTCCGATGATCCGGGAGATCACCGGGGATCGCCTGCGCGCCGATGCCAACGCCTACCTCGGCTGGCTGGCGGCGTCGCCGCTCGTCACTCCGGGCAAGGTCGGCGTCACCGGCTACTGCATGGGCGCGCGCCTCGCGGTCATGGCCGCCGGTATGTTCCCCGATCGGATCGGCGCGGTCGCCGGATTCCACGGCGGCCCGCTCATCGTCGACGGCCCCGACAGTCCGCACCGCCTGGCCGAGAACATCACCGCGGAACTGTATTTCGCCCACGCGGGCGAGGACCAGCACATGACCGCCGAACACATCGCCGAGTTCGACAAGGCCCTCGCCGCCGCCGGCGTCACCTTCCGCACCGAAACCTACGCGGGCGTCCAGCACGGCTACACCCAGGCCGACACCGCCGCCCACGACCCGGAATCCGCCGAACGCCACTACCGCGAACTACTGGCCCTCTTCGACCGCACCCTGCGCGGATAACACCCTCGACTCCGCCGCGGGCTCGACAGCGGACGCCTGCTCGGCGTGGAATCCGGGCAGGAACCGGTCGACGAACGGGATCATGAGCTGGATCAGCGGCCCGATGCCGAAGGCGTAGACCAGCGTGCCCACGCCCACGCTGCCGCCGAGGACCCAGCCGATGGAAAGCACCGTTGCCTCGAGTCCGGTGCGAATGAGCCAGACCGGTTTGCCGGTGCGCCGAACCAGGCCAGTCATCAAGCCATCTCGCGGTCCCGGCCCCATGCCCGCGCCGATGTAGAGCACCGTCGCGATCGCGTTCAGGACCACCGCGGCGCCCATGGCCCCGATTCGCAGCGGCAACCCGTGCAACTCCGGCAGCAGCCACAGCCCGGCATCGACCGAGACGCCGATGACCACGACATTGCTGACCGTGCCCAGACCGGGCCACTGCCGCAAGGGAATCCAGGCCAGCAGCACCACCGCGCCGGTGATCGCCACGATCGTGCCGAAACTCAACGGCACCTGCCCGGCCACGCCCTGATGGAACACGTCCCACGGATCCAGGCCGAGCGCCGCGCGAATCATGACGGCCATGGAGAACCCGTACAACCAGAGTCCGACATAGAGAGCGAGGAGGCGACGCAGCAGCATGCACCGAGCATGCGGGCAACTGGCATGCAATCGGAAGAGCCAGTTGCCAAATGCTGGACTTGTAGCTGGATATATTCTTTCGTACTAGAAACCGCGCAACGCCGTAGTTACGACGCGCGGGACGTCGTTGACCGACGACCGGACCGGCAGTAATTTTGATGCTCCGATGCGCCGGCGTTCTTATCGGCGCGATGTGCGAGTCCGTGGTCTGGAGCGTCGGGTGATACGACGCTGGAGGGCGTTATGCGGCGGGATGGCGCATGGTTCGGGGCACGCACGCGGGCAGCGACAGGGCGGGCGAACACGGGGCGGGTCAAGGGAATTCGACACTGGTGGCGCGGTGGCCTGATCGGTGCGGTCACCCTGCTGGCGGCGGTCGTCGCGGTACCGGGCACTCGCGCCGACATCCCCTACCCCGATGACGATCCGTTCTATGCGGCCCCGATCTCGTTGGGGGAGTTCGACAATGGCGCGATCCTCGGCTCCCGCTCGATCGCCGTCTTCGGGCTCCCACTCCCGGTGGCGGGCTGGCAGGTGCAGTACCGCACCACCGACTCCGCCGGGGCGGCGGTCGCCGATGTCGCGACCGTGATGTCGCCGCTCACCCCTTGGACCGGACCCGGCGATCGGCCGCTGCTGTCCTACCAGATCGCCGAGGACAGCCTCGGAACCCGCTGCGCGCCTTCGTACGCGCTGCGCGGGGGCCGTGACTTCTCGATCGCCACCACCCTGCTCGACGTGCCCTTCCTGGCCGAGGCGCTGCGTCGCGGCTGGGCCGTGGTGGTCTCCGATTACGAGGGCCCGCAGTCGCGCTTCTTCGACGGCGTGAACTCCGGCCGGGCCGTTCTCGACGGCGTGCGCGCCGCCAAATCCTTTGCCCCGCTGGGCATCACCGAATCCAGCCCGCTGGGCGCGTGGGGCTACTCGGGTGGCGCGTTCGCCACGCTGTGGGCCATGCAGCTGCGCGCGAGCTATGCGCCCGAACTCCGGTTCGCAGGAGTCACTTCCGGCGGCGTGCCGACCAATATTCCGGCCATCGCGCGCGGCGTGGACGGCAGCTATCAGGCCGGGCTGGCGGTGTTGATCCTGCTCGCCCTGGCGCGCAACGATTCCGGGTCCGGCCTGGCGGACGATCTGAACGACAGCGGTCACGCGCTGCAAGTCTCGGAGGCCACCGCCTGCGGCGGTGATCTGGTGTCACGGCATCTCTACGGCCACGTGGACGATTACTCCGCGGTCGGAGACATCCTCGGCAGCCCGGAATTCCTCGCGGCCACCAACCATGAAGAGCTGGGCGGTTGGGCCCCGGACGAGCCGCTTTACCTGTACCACAGCAACAATGACGACGTGATCCCGTCGGCCGGGTTCAGCGCTCTCGTCGACCGCTACTGCGCGCTGGGCGCGACCATCACCGCCGTGCACTCGGCGATCCCCGGCCACAACCCGGCCGCCATCGTGGAGGCGTGGGGAGCCATGAACTTCCTGTCCGACCGCTTCGCGGGCGTCCCGGTGGTTGCCGGGTGCACCGTGCGATGACTCAGCACGGCGCACCCGACGACTCGGGGGTTACTCGTCTTACGGGTGCGCCCACTTGGTGGTGCCGGGCGCGGCGCTCAGCGTGCTGATCAGATCGACGCCGGCGATGAGCAGCGCCGGGCCGCCCACCGCGAGGGTGCCGATGACCGCGCCGATGCCCGCTGCGAGCGGCACCGTCGCCAAACCGAAAGCGCCACCGAGGAATCCGATGGCGCCGATGCCCGCACCGATCGCCAGGCCGACGAAGCTGCCGATGGCGGTGGCGATGCCGAACTGGCTGTTGAACGCCTGCATGGCGAGGGTGTTCTCCTCGAGCGAGGCCACCGGATGCAGCACCGGCGTGGCCGCCGCGACATCCTTGACCGCCGTCATGCTCAGCGTCGCGCCGTCCGCGCTCACATTGCTCGGCAGCGGGTAGCTGAACCCGTCCTGCTCGAAGGACAGCGGCAGGCTCAGCACGGTGGCGCCGGAGGCGTCCTTGATGTTCACGTCCCCGCCGGTCAGCTCGAAGCTGCCGTTGGTGAGGGTGGTGACGACGGTATTGCCGACCAACTGGCTCTGGTAGCCGATGTCGGGAACCGTCGAATCCGCGTGGGCCACACCGGCCCCGGCGATGGCGACCGCGGTGACAATCGGCGCGGCGACTGCGGTGAACTTGCGCAGCATCATGGGTCTTCCAATCTTCATCAGGTTTTCGTGGCAACACACGGCTCGGCCTGAAGAATTCCCCCTTTGCGAACTACCGAGCCCCTGTTGCGTTCAGCAACGCGTTCTACTGGACATCACCGTAGCGCGTCACACCGACAAACCGAATAATTTTCGGCTCGAGCGTCGTTAAAACAGCAGTTCGACACCCACACCCAGGGCGCACATCAAGGACAGCACCAACAGCGCGACCAGATCGGCGCGGCCGGGAGCCCCTGGGCGAGCGGTCAACTCACCCGTGCCGCCCCGGGTCGTGATGGCCTCGCCCAGTTCGGCCGCGCGCCGCGAGGACACCGCCATGCTCGCGGTCAGAATGTCGACCAGCGGATTCTCCACCGCGCGCCGCGCCAGCGAATCCTTGGGCCGCAGCCGACGGGCCGCGCGCAGCACCCGCATCTCCTCGAGCAGCAGCGGCAGTCCGCGCAGGGTCAGCGCCACCACCACCGCCCACTCGTCGACCGGAACGGCGTGCCGCACCCCGTTGCGGGTCCAGCCGATGCGCTTCAGGGGCGCACCGAGTTTGGCCAGCGCCGGGGCGACCGCGCCCATCGGCGTGGTCCAGGCGACCAGGAACGAGGAACCCAGCAACAGGAATCCGAACAGCACCACCTGCGCGTAGCGCACCAGCGCCGACATGCCGACCGGAGCGTTGATGGCCGCGCCGATCGCGACACCGGCCCACAGCCACCACGGGAAGCGCGGCAGCGTGCCCAGCGGCAGCCGTGCCAGCAGGAACACCGCGACCAGGAACAGCGTGGCCAATCCCAGCAGCCACCAGGACGGGATGAACATCAGCAGCAGGCTGAAGACAAAGACGCCGATCATCTTGGTACCGGCCCAGAGTCGATGCACCGGGCTGTCGACGGGTACCTCACGCAGGACCACACTGCTCATCGAACGCCTCCGCGGACATCGTGGGCCGGGCTGTATTCCGTTGCCGGAGGACCGTTTTCGACCAGGCGGCCGTCCCGCAGGTGCACGGTGCGGTCGCACACCGCGGCCATATCGGCCACGTCGTGCGAGATGACGATCAGCGTCAGACCCGAATCCCGCAGCCGGGCAAGCAGTTCCACCACCCCGGCGCGACCCTCCGGATCGAGCCCGGCCAGCGGCTCGTCGAGCACCACCACCTGCGGATGACCGGCCACGATCGCGGCCAGCACGACCCGCTTGGCCTGCCCGCCGCTGAGCTTCTCCACCGACCGCGAGGCCAGCGCCCGGTCCAGGCCGACGGCGTCGAGGGCCTTGGCGACCGCGTAGGTGCCGCTGCCGCCCCAATCCTCGATCTCCTCGCCCACACTCTGGCGTTGCAATTGCAGCCGCGAATGCTGGAAGGCCAACTGCACGGCCCCGATTCGCTTGTGCACGGGCCGGGTACGGGTGAAGTCCCGCAGATCGCAACTGCCCGCGGCGGGGACCGTCAGCCCGGCCATGATCCAGGCCAGCGTGGACTTCCCGGAACCGTTGCCGCCCACGATGAGCAGCGCCTCGCCGCGTCGCACGGTCAGGTCGATGCCGTGCAGGGCGGGCGCTTCCCACGGGGTGCCCCGGTTGTATGTGTGTGAGACGCCGCGCAATTCGAGCACCGGGTCACCCATGGGGCGACGCCGTGGATCGCGCACGGGGCGCGGCCAGGCGGGCAGGTGATCGACGGTGCGACCGTCCCGCAGATGGATCACCCGGTCGGCGGCGGCCGCGTCGGCCTCGTGATGGGTCACCAGGACCACGGCCATCGGATGCCGCCGCGGCAGTTCGGCCAGCAGTGCCACCAGGTCGCGGCGGCCCTCGGGATCGATCATGGAGGTGGCCTCGTCGGCGAGCAGCAGGGTGGGGCGGCGGGCCAGGGCGGCCGCCACCGCGAGCCGCTGCTGCTGACCGCCGGAGAGCGTGGCGGTTTCGCGCCCGCCCATCCCGGCCAGGCCGACCTCGGCCAGCAGGCCGTCGATATCGACAGTCGCGGCGTCCGCGGTCGGCAGCCCCCAC
>NZ_JBSGBY010000293.1:0-10431 GCF_053601505.1 Nocardia sp. NPDC004722 | reverse complement strand
CCGGGCAGCCGCCCGAGATCGGGACGCCGCAAGTATTCGGACCGATCCGCCGCCAAGCTGCGCACATGCACCGGCTCCCCCACCCCCAACTCCGCGGACTCTCCCCCGCCGCGATCACCTTCTGGCGGCTCATCGACGACAGTCCCGCCCTCCAGGCCCGGGTGCACCGGCTCGACGAACGCTCCGAAGCCGCACTGGCGCAAGCACTCTCGGAGACGACGGGCGCGACGCCGCAGGACTGCGCACCCCGGCTGGCCGCCGCTGCCCTGGCCGGGCTGAACCGCGCGCTGCACGCCGAGATCCGCCGCGGAATCCTGGCGGGCGAGGATCCGGAAGCGGTGCGCGCCAAGGCGATCGAGGCCGCCACCGACGGATTCGATACCGCACTGGGCGGACTCGCGGACTACGCGACGCGACCCCTGGACTGAGACGTCGGGGTAACCTGTGACCGACCGGTCGGTCACGCATGGCGCGAAGGGGACGCCGAGCGGCCGGGCGGCACGAAATCCGGGAGACCCCATGCGATCCGCACTCCGCTGCCTCGCCCTCGTCCTGCTCTCCGCCGCCTCGATCGCGGGAACAGCCGCGGCCGAGGAACCGGATCCGTCCTACAGCTATTTCGGCGGGCTCGCCGCCGAACTCGCCGCACCCGGGCAAGCGCCGCCCGGCGCGAACGACTGGTCGTGCAAACCCGCTGCGGCACATCCGAATCCGGTAGTCCTGCTGCATGGACTGGGCAATCAGACGGTGGGCTGGAACACCCTGTCCCCGGTCCTCGCCGATGCCGGGTACTGCGTCTTCACCACCACCTACGGTGTCGGGGCGCTCGGCGACGTGATGGGCGCGCTCACGCCGATCGCCGAGAGTGCGCGGCAGATCTCCGATTTCATCGATCGGGTCCGCGCCGCCACCGGCACGGACAAGGTCGATCTGGTCGGCCACTCGATGGGCGGGGCGGTGCCGTTCTACCTACTGAACCACCTGGGCGGGATTCCGAAGATCGATCGCTACATCGCGCTGGCCGCCCCGCTGCACGGGTCGACGGTCAGCGGCATCGCGAGCCTGCAACCGCTGCTCGAATCCACCGGGCCAGGAACACAACTCGTCGACCAGTGCGGCCCGTGCGAACTGTCGCCCGGCTCGAAGGTCGCCGTCGACCTGAATGCCGACGCGGCCATCGCGCCGGATATCCGGTTCACCACGATCGTGACCCGCTACGACGAGATCGCGACCCCGTGGACCACCGGCCTGCTCGACGGCCCGAATGTCGACGCCGTGGTGCTCCAGGACCTGTGCCCGACCGATTACACCGAGCATTTCGAGCTGCCCGCAGATCCGGTCGCGGTGCGCGTGGTGCTCAACGCGCTGGATCCGGCGCACGCCGAACCGGTTTCGTGCACGGTGGTGCTGCCCTTCGCCGGGCCGGTGCGATAGCCGATCGACATGCGAGTGCCCCAGGTCACACTTCCGGCCCATCGGTGACAGCCAGCACCCGCAGAAACTCTCCGGTAGGGTCGCGAGCGGGACGGAGGTGGTACCGCAGAAAGGGGGGTCGGCCCCATGAAATGGATCCTGACCCCGGACGAGTTCGCGATGATCTGGACCCGCGAAACCGATCTGGCCCGCCGTCCCTACCCGCTGGACACTTCGCCCGCGGCGCTCGGGAACACCGACGGCACAACACGATTCAGCACGCCCCCGTGGGGCGCTCCACCCCCGCGCTTCCTGCGCCGCACCGATCCGGAGCTGGCCGCCGCGCTGGCGCTGTGCGCGCGCACCGACACCACCACGGTCACGCTCTACGGCGAGCACACCACCGGGCCGCGGGCGCGCCGCATTCTCGCCTTCGCGGCGGTGGCACAGCAGCGGGCCGGAATCCTGGTCTCGCTGCCGGACACCGTGACCGTATCCCTGTGCCCGGCAGAGCAATTGGGCCGGGAACTGGTGGAGGTCATCGGCTCGGCGCCGCCCGGACGGTTGGAGCCGCTGCGCGAACCGCAGCAGGCGGTGCTGTATCCCGACGCCACCGGCACCGGCGAGGAGGCCGACCGCTTCCGCCGCAAACTGCGCGAACCCGTGGATGGGCGCGGATTCATCACCGTAACGGTCGAACCCGCGAATCCGCTGTCCCCGCCGACCCGGCACCGGACGTGGCTGGACTTCTCCGGCGACGGCCGCTACCTGCTCACCACGGCCGCGGACCTCACCCTGACCCCGGTCACCGACGAGGAGCTGGCCGCGCAACTGGTACTGCTGGCGCGGGTCTGATCCGGCTGGTGCGCGGTTCGATTCGGCCCGGTTGCCTGCGGGAAACCACATCGCGTGCTACGCATGAGGAATGGCGAAGGCGACATCATGGTCCAAACCGGTCACCAAGGTCCTACGGGCCGATGGCGTCAAGGTGAACGATCTGAGTACATCCGCGACTCCGGGCTTCAAGGGTGACAAGAAGGCCGGTGAGCAGTTGCTCGCCGAACGCGCCGCGGTGCTGTCGGATCTGCAGGAGAAGCTCTACGCCAACGGCCGTTCCGGCGACAACCGCAGCGTGCTGCTGGTGCTGCAGGGCATGGACACCGCAGGCAAGGGCGGCATCGTCCGGCACGTGATCGGTTCGGTGGACCCGCAGGGCGTGGATCACGCGGCCTTCGGGGTGCCGACCGCCGAGGAGCGGAAGCACCACTACCTGTGGCGCATTCGCAAGCAGCTGCCGCGCGGCGGCCAGATCGGCGTCTTCGACCGCTCGCACTACGAGGACGTGCTGGTGGTGCGGGTGCACGACATGGTGCCCCCGGAGGTGTGGGGCAAGCGCTACGACGAGATCAACAAGTTCGAGCGCAAGCTGGTGGACGACGGCACGGTCGTGGTGAAGGTGGCCATGTTCGTCTCCCTCGACGAGCAGAAGAAGCGGCTGCAGCAGCGGCTGGACCGGCCCGACAAGTACTGGAAGTTCAATCCGGGCGATATCGACGAGCGCGCGTTCTGGCCGCAGTACCAGGAGGCGTACCAGGCGGTCCTGGATCGCACGAACACCGACTACGCGCCCTGGTACGTGCTGCCCTGTGATGCCAAGTGGTACGCGCGTCTGGCCGTCACCGAGTTGCTCATCGACGCGTTGCAGAGTCTGAAGCTGGATTGGCCGCCCGCCGACTTCGATATCGCCGAGCAGAAAAAGCGGCTCGCCCAGGCGTGATTCACACCCCCTAAGGGTGAATTCTGGCCGTCGCGCACGGAAAATCGCTCGTCGTGGGTGCACCGAGCGCGACTCGGCGTACCCCGGTGCAGGTTTCTCTCAGGTTCTCGGGTGAAGATGGGGCCGCACGTGTCGTGACAACGGAAGGCGTGGTGAGCTCAGGGTGAGCAAGAAACCGACGGGTCAGAATCCGCTGGCGAAGGCGGCTGCCGCCGACCGCAATCGGAAGATCCTCATCCAGGTGGGCGTGGCCGTCGTGCTGCTCGGACTGATCGCCGGCATCGGCATCACCCTGGCCGTGCGCAAGCACAACAACGACAAGGCCGAGGGCGCCAACACCTTCCACTGGGATGCCGCGCAAGGCGCACTGGTGCCGCCGAACCTCACCCCCGAGGGCGCCATCCGGATCGACAACACCGGCGTCCCCGCGCCCGCGGGCAAGCAGAAGGTGTCCGTGCGCGTCGTCGCCGACATGCAGTGCCCGGCCTGCGACATGTTCGAGAACGCCAACGCCGATGCCCTGAAAAAGGCCGTGACCAGCGGTCAGGCGGTCGTCGACTACAACATCATCAGCTTCCTGGACCGGGCCTCCAACGGTAATCAGTTCTCCACCCGCGCCGGTGCGGCCGCCTACGTGATGTACGAGGCCGACCCCACCAAGTTCCAGGGCTGGCTGGCCGAGATGTACCAGAAGCAGCCCAAGGAGAACGGCAACGGCATGAGCGACGACCAGCTCATCCAGATCGCCAAGGACGCCGGCTACACCGATCCCGCGGTGGCCCAGGCCATCAAGGACGGCCGCTACGTCCAGTGGATCAAGACGCAGACCGACAAGGTCTTCGCCACCGGCGTGAAGTCCACCCCCACGGTCTACGTGAACGGCACCCAGGTGCAGGACCCGCAGGCGCTCATGAGCCCCGGCGGCATGACCGCGGTGATCGAGAACGCGGCCAAGTGATGATCTCGGCGGGACCCCGCTCGGCGTGGCCGCTGCTGCTGGGTGCGTTGATCGGCTGGGCGGCGTCGGTGACGCTGCTGGTCGAGAAGTTCAAGTCGCTCACCGAGCCCAACTACAAGCCGCTGTGCACCATCGACGCGACCATCTCGTGCACGACCGTCATGGAGTCCAAGACGGCGTCGATGTTCGGATTCCCCAATCCGATCATCGGCGTGGTCGGGTTCTCGGTCTTCGTCACCATCGGCCTGCTGCTGGTGGTCGGAATCTCGTTGCCGCGCTGGTTCTTCGGCGGCATGTGGCTGGGTCTGCTGGCCGGCGTCGCCGCCATCGGCTACCTGGTCTGGGACGCGACCTTCGAGATTCACGCGCTGTGCCCGTGGTGCATGGTGGTGTGGGCGGTGACCCCGGCCATGTTCGCGATCGTGACGGGACTGCTGTTCGGTCGCTCGCGCGGCCTGCTGCAGATCCTGGTGGAGTGGCGCTGGACGCTGGTCGCCATCTACTACGCGATCATCATCCTGACCGTGTACATCCAGTTCCAGTCGTACTGGAACAGCAAGTTCTAATTCGGCGGGCGATCTCTAATTCGGCGGGCCCACGGTGAGCGTCACGCTCACCGTGCGGTGACCGCCGTCGGCGTCGCTGACCTCGAGCCGCACCACATCGTCCGGTTTATGGGCGTTGAGTGCGGCTTTCAGCATTTGTGAGCTGGTGATGGGCCGGTCGTCGAGGGCGGTGATGGTCTCGCCGTCCGCGATCCCGGCGGCATAGGCGGGCAGCCCGTAGATGGCCACGTCGACGTGCGCGCCGGTGGGCTGCGCGTCCGAGGTGAGAATGCCGAGGGTGGCGGTGGGTCCGATGTGCACGGTGTCGGTGGGGGTGCCGGAACGGATCTGGCGCACCACGTTCATGGCGGTGTCGATGGGCACGGCATAACCGTTGGGGCCCTTGCCCAGTGCCTTCGACGCATCGCCCGAGGCGGCGGTGATGACGCCGATGACCGCGCCGAAGCGGTCCACCAGCGCGCCGCCGGACTGCCCGGCGGCCACCGCGGCCGCGACCTCGATCATGCCGTGCAGCGACTTTCGCGACAGGTCGGCCGCGTTGCGGGCCACGATGGCCGAATCGAGATTGGTGATCGGGCCGCCCACCGCAGTGGGCGAGCCGGTGCCGCCCGCATTGCCGATGGCCAGCACGGCATCGCCCAGGTGCAGCATGGCGGAGCTGCCGATGCGGGCGGCGGGCAGGCCGTCGGCGCCGGTGAGATCCAGCAGGGCGATATCGGCGTTGGAGTCGTAACCGGCGACGGTGGCGGTGTAGCTCACGCCGGTGCCGACATCCGAAACCGTCACGGTGTCAGCGCCTTTGATGACGTGATGGCTGGTGAGCACCTCACCCCCGCCGGTCAGCACGATGCCGGATCCGGCCGCGCCCAGGCCGTAGGGGCGGATGCCCGCGGTGATGTTCACCAGCGCCGGTTCGGCCACCCGGGAGACCAGGTCGACGTCCAGCGGGGGCAGCGACGGGCCGACCAGGCTGGCGGTGGTGGCGTCCTCGTCGAAGGGCCAGCGCGGCAATTCGCCTCGGTAGCAGAGGAATCCGGTGAGTCCGACGATCGCGGCGAGGAACAGTGCCAGCCACCGGCCGCCCCGGCCTCGGCGTCTACCGTCGTCCACGGACCCTCCCGACTTGCCGATCGCCCGTCGGCTCGAGCTGTACCTATTCGGTGTACCAGTATTTCAGTGGCTCAGGGCGGCAACCAGCAACATGAAAACCACACCGGCCAGTGTGCACAGCAGGGGTCCCTTCGAGGGTTTGCCCGCATGTGCCTCGGGCAGGATATCGGCCGTGGCGAGGTAGAGCAGGAATCCCGCGAAATAGCCGAGATACAAGCCGACCAGTTCGATCGGGACCTTGACCAGGGTGCCGATCACCGCGCCGACCACCGGGGCGAGGGCGTCCAGGATCAGCATCACCATGGCCCGTTTGCGTGCATTGCCGTAGAGCGTGGTCAGGGTGAAAGTGTTGAAGCCGTCGGCGAAGTCGTGGCAGACGACCGCGATGGCGACCGCCGCGCCCACCGCGGCACCGGCCTGGAAACCGAAACCGATGCTCAGACCATCGAGCAGACTGTGGAAGACCAGCCCGCTCGCGGCCAGGATTCCCAGCGAGCTGAAATCGTGTCCGTGCTGGTGAGCGACGTACTCGTCTTCGTAACCGGTATGGATGGCCATCGACTGCTCGATGATGTGCACGGTGAAGAAGCCGACCACCGCGGCCAGCAGCGGCACCGGCACGCCGAGCACGATCCGATGGTCGGCCTCCAGGGATTCGGGCATCAGATCGAAGGCCACCACGCCGAGCATGACGCCCGCGGCCAGCCCCAGCACCAGGCGCTTACGATCGCCGATGCGCGCCGCCATCAGCCCGCCGATCAGGGTCGCGCACATCGAGAACAGCGAGATCAGAATCGCCACCGTGTCAGCATGCCGAGCGTTTGCCATCGCATCGGCACGCCGCGCCGAGCATGCGATATCCGACCCTGGTTGGTGATCGTGGGCATGCGGGAGTAGGCATGACTGCATGAGCACTGCTGCCGCATATGCCGTTTCCGCCCCCGACGGGGCCTTCGAGAAGATCGCCATCGAGCGCCGCGAGGTCGGGCCCCACGATGTGCTGATCGACGTCAAATACGCGGGCATCTGCCACTCCGACATCCACACCGCCCGCAACGAATGGCACGGGACCGCCTACCCGTGCGTGCCCGGGCACGAGATCGCGGGCATCGTCGCCGCCGTCGGCTCCGAGGTGACCCGGCACAAGATCGGAGATCGGGTCGGCGTGGGCTGCATGGTCAATTCGTGCGGGACCTGCGAAGCCTGTCTGGCCGGGGAACAGCAGTACTGCACCAAGAGCCTGGTCTGGACCTACAACAGCCGCGTCCCGGCCGAGCAGCAGTCCGGCGGATACACCCTCGGCGGCTACTCCACGCAGGTCGTGGTGACCGAGAACTTCGTGCTGTCCATTCCGGAGGGCATCGGGCTGGATGTGGCCGCGCCGCTGCTGTGCGCGGGCATCACATTGTTCTCGCCGCTGCGGCACTGGAACGCCGGGCCCGGCAAGAAGGTCGCCATCGTCGGCATGGGCGGGCTCGGGCACGTCGGGGTGAAGATCGCCGCCGCCATGGGCGCGGAGGTCACCGTGCTGAGCCATTCGCTGTCCAAGCAGGAGGACGGACTCCGCTTCGGCGCGCACCACTACTACGCCACCGCCGACCGCGCCACCTTCAAGCAGCTGCGCAGCTCGTTCGACCTGATCATCAACACCGTGTCGGCGGACCTGCCGATCGACGACTACCTCAAGCTGCTCAAGCTCGACGGCAGCCTGGTGGTGCTGGGCCTGCCCGACAAGCCTTATGCGGTCAAGGCTTCCACGCTGGCCGGGTTCCGGCGCTCGCTGTCGGGATCCATGATCGGCGGCATTCCGCAGACCCAGGAAATGCTGGACTTCTGTGCCGCGCACGGCATCGGCGCGGAGATCGAGGTGATCTCCGCCGACCGCATCGACGAGGCCTACGACCGCGTGGTCGCCTCGGATGTGCGCTACCGCTTCGTGATCGACACCGCCACCATGTGATTCCGCCGGAGTGTGTCCGCGCCGTTGTGTCGGCGCGGACACACTTCCAGCGTGAGCGGGCGGACAGAGAATCCGGCCGCCGATCCGCACCATTGTCTTGCGCGGGAAACAACCACCCGAACCCGTGAAAGACCAAGGAGCAGATCATATGTCGACCATTGCCAAGCGTCTGGTGACCATCACCGCCGCCGCGCTGTTCGTCCTCCCGGTGGGCGCGGGCATCGCCGCCGCCGCGCCGACCGGAACGGGCGTCGCCCGCGCCGATCACGATGACGACTACTGGTACCACTACTACTGCGACCGCGATAATTTCGGCTTCAACTGGGATTACTGCTGGAGCCACTACCACGATCGCTACGACCGGGAGCACCATCGCGAACACAACCGCGACCACTGGTGACCCGTCCGCCACGAGAGCCCTTGTCGCGGTAGCGGATCCGGCGGCGATGTCGCCGCCGGACGCTCGATGACCGAGCCCTCCGCCACCGCTCCCGCTACTGCCCGGCCTGCTCGTGCAGGGCCTTCTTCGCGGCCTCCTGGACCTTGTCCACCGCGGCCTCGAACTTCCCGTCGGTCTGCTGATCGATCAGATCGCCGGCCTTGTCGATCAACGGCTCCAGCTTGTCGGCGTGCTGGCCCGCCAGCTCCGCCGCCTTGCCCGCCGCATCCTTCAACTGGTCGAACATGCCCACGATCCACACTCCTGTCATCGAAAACGCTTCGCTGACAGGCTAACCGCCGCTCAGTTCACCGGCGGCGGGCTGAAGATGCCGAAGCGGTTGCCGGAGGTGTCGAGGATCTCGGAGAAGACCAGCCCGTTCTTGGCGGTCACCGGCTGCACGAACACCTTGCCGCCGGCCTTCTCGGCCGCGGCCAGGATCTCCGGAACGTCCTGTACCAGAACATAGAAGATGGCGTGATTGGCCGACGCGTCGTCCAGATGCGCGATGCCGCCCGCGGGCATCTCCTGGCCCGGGTAGGTGACGATGTCGTACTTGCCGTCCTCGTCCGGATCCGCCGCGAAATTCCAGCCGAAGAGTTCCTGGTAGAACGCCTTGACCTGCTCGGGCTCATTGCTGCCGACCTGGAACCAGGCCACGGTGTTGAAGGGTGGGGTGCTCATCTCGTCTCCCGGAGAGTTGTGGTGGATTCCCTTGCCCCACCACGATCTCGTCGCGTCGCGACAACCCCCTGTCGGTGTTTCCGGCCCGATTTCGAGCTATCCGAGCGAGATCATCCGGATCTCGTGCACCGGCTCGGCCGGCCGACACATGTCGATGGTCCGCTCCGGCCCGGTCCACTCAGTCAGTTCGATGGCCTTCATCCGATCCAGCCGGAAATTGCGTGGTTCGTCACGCAGGCGGCACCAGGCCACCAGGTACCAGCCATTGGTGCCGTGCAGCAGCGCCACCGGCTCCACCTCGCGCGCGCTGAGCACGCCCGCGGCGTCCAGATATTCGATGCGCAGTACCCGCCGGGCCACGACGGCCTGCTCGACCTCCGGCGGAATCGGCATCGGCGCGAGGGCTTCGGGCGCCTCCATGATGTGCACCCGCTGCGCCAATCGCTCTGCGGCGTCGGCGTTCTGGCGCGACATGGCGGCGAGGATCTTGCGCAGCGCGCTGCGCCCGGCCGCCGCGAACGGGCCGTCCCCCGCCCGCGCGACCGCCACCCCCAGCGCCACCACCTCCGACGCCGTGAAATTCAACGGCGGCAACGACATGCTCTTCTCCAGCGCGTACCCGCCCCGCCGCCCCACATCGGCGTAGATGGGCACCCCCGACTGCTGGAGCGCACTGATGTCCCGCTCCACCGTCCGCACACTCACCCCGTGCCGTGCGGCCAATTCCCGTGCGGTCTTGAGTCGCGGCGACACCGCCCGCAACTCCTCGACGATCGCGTAGAGCCGATCCGTGCGGTTCACGCCCACACGGTAACGCCCCCCACCGACAACCTCAGTTCCCCGACTTCCACGGCGGATCCTGCTGAACCTGATCCCCCTTCTGGTTGTAGCTCTCGTACCACTGCTTCTCGGTCTCCGGATCATCCACCGGCTGATCGCTCTTCCCCGTCGGATCCATGGCCCGTCCTCTCTCGAAAATCTATGGACCACACGCTAATCCGGGCTTCGTGACCGAATCATGACGGAAATGCGAAAACCCCGGTCCGATCCGGGATCGGACCGGGGTTCCGGTCGGGAGATCTACTGCCTCAGGCGGTTTCGCCCGCAGCGGCTTCGGCGCGGCGGCGGACACGGCGGGCGGCGGCGACCAGGTTGCGCAGGGACGGGTCCAACTGCCAGTGGTGGCGGGTCTTCAAGCCACCGTCGGGGTTGGCCCACAGGCGTTCCGGGGTGACGGCTTCGGCTGCGGCGGTGAGGAGTTCGTCCAGCTCGTCGATGTCGGGGATGCGGGCCGAGCGGGATTCGTAGACACCGGGACCGACGCCGTGGGTGAGGCCGCGGCCTTCGGCGCAATCCTCCTTCAGCGCTTCCAGCACCCATTCGATGGAGCGGGTGGCCACGATGGCGGTGACGTCGGCGTCGAGTTCCTCGATCGCCGCCACCACGTCGCCGCGGCTGGAATAGCCGATGTGCGTGTGGATCTGGGTCTCCGGCTTGACGCCGGAGGTGGCCAGCTTGAACGCG
>NZ_JBSGBY010000292.1:0-10440 GCF_053601505.1 Nocardia sp. NPDC004722 | reverse complement strand
AGGTCGTCGACTGCGACTCGACCATCGACGCCGAACTCGTCTACGCGACGGATCTTTTCGACGCCGCTTACGCGGATGTGTTCGCGCAGCGTTTCGTCGGCATGCTCACCGCCGTGGCCGCCGACCCGACCCAGCTGGTCGGCGAGGTCGAGCTGCTCAGCGACTGCGAGCGCCGCAAGCTGCTGGTCGGCTGGAACGAGACCGCGTTCGAGCTGGACGCCGCCCTGCCGGAGGTCACCGAAGGCGCCGCGGCGACGCTGGTTTCGCTGTTCGAGGCCCAGGTGGCGCTGACCCCCGACGCGACCGCGGTCACGTACGAGGGGACGAGTCTGTCCTACGCCGAGTTCGCGGCGCGGGTCCGCAAGCTCGCGCGCTGGCTCATCGCCGAGGGCGTCGGACCGGAATCCTTTGTGGCGCTGGGCATGCGCCGCTCCATCGACCTGGTCTCGGGCATGTACGCGGTGACCGTCGCGGGTGGCGCGTACGTGCCGCTGGATCCGGATCACCCGGCCGAGCGCACCCAGTACATCCTCGAGACCGCGCAACCGGTCTGCGTACTGACCTCCGGTGACGACCTGGAAGGCGTTGAGGCGCGCCAGGTTCGGATCGACGAGCTGGAGCTGTCGGAGTTCGCCGACGGTCCGGTCACCGATGCCGAGCGGCTCTCGCCGCTGCGTCCGGGCAATACCGCCTACGTGATCTTCACGTCCGGTTCGACCGGACGCCCGAAGGGTGTCGCGGTCTCGCACGCCGCGATCGTCAACCGTCTCGTCTGGATGCACGCCCAGTACGGGCTGGCCGCCTACGACGTGGTGTTGCAGAAGACGCCGTCGACCTTCGACGTGTCGGTGTGGGAGTTCTTCTGGCCCTTGCAGGTCGGCGCGCGCCTGGTGGTCGCCAAGCCGGACGGCCACCGCGATCCGGCCTACCTGGCCGAGATCATCGTCCGCGAGGGCGTCACGGTCACCCACTTCGTGCCGTCCATGCTGGCGGTCTTCGTGGCCGAACCGGCCGCGGCCGAATGCGTCAGCCTGACCAATGTCTTCGCCTCCGGTGAGGGCCTGCCCGCGCCGACCGCGCAGAAGCTGCGGCAGCTGACCGGTGCGCGCCTGCACAACCTGTACGGCCCGACCGAGGCCGCCGTCGACGTCACCTATCACGAGGTCGTCGACGCCGATGTGGCGTCGGTGCCGATCGGTGCGCCGGTCTTCAACACCCAGGTGTACGTGCTGGATTCGCGGCTGAAGCCGGTTCCGGTGGGTGTCGCGGGTGAGCTCTACCTCGCGGGCGATCAGCTCGCCACCGGCTACGTGGCCCGGCCCGACCTGACCGCGGATCGTTTCGTGGCCAACCCGTTCGGTGACGGCGCGCGCATGTACCGCACCGGTGACCTCGTCACCTGGACGGGCAACGGCGAGCTGGAGTACCTGGGCCGCACCGACTTCCAGGTGAAGCTGCGCGGCCTGCGCATCGAGCTGGGCGAGATCGAGTCGGCGCTGACCGCGCTGGCGTCGGTCGCGCAGTCGGTGGTCGTGGTCCGCCACGACGAGCGCACCGGCGATCAGCTGGTCGCCTACCTCGTCGCCGCCGACGGCTCGCTGGATGTCGATGCCGTGCGGGACGCGATCGCCGAACAGCTCCCGGCCTACATGGTTCCGGCCGCCTTCATGGTGCTGGACGCCTTCCCGCTCAATGCCTCCGGCAAGCTGGACCGCAAGCAGCTGCCCGCGCCGACCTTCGCGGCGCGCACCTACCGTGCGCCCGTCACCCCGGTGCAGCAGACCGTCGCGGGCACCATCGCCGACGTGCTCGGCCTGGAGCAGGTCGGCCTGGACGACGACTTCTTCGAGCTCGGCGGCAACTCGCTGATCGCCACCCAGGTGATCGCGCGCCTGTCCGCGGCCCTCGACGCCGACATCCCGTTGCGCGCGCTGTTCGAGGCCACCACGGTGGTTTCGCTGGCCGCGCAGCTGGAATCGCGGGTCGGTACGGGTGCGCGCGCGGCGCTGGTCGCGCAGGAGCGGCCCGAGCTGGTGCCGCTGTCGCTGGCGCAGCAGCGGATGTGGTTCCTCAACCGCTTCGACAGCCGCACCGCCGTGAACAACATCCCGGTGGCGCTGAAGCTCACCGGTGCCGTGGATCTCGACGCCTTCCGCGCCGCGATCGGTGACGTGCTGGCGCGGCACGAGTCGCTGCGGACCGTGTACCCCGAGGTCGAGGGTGACGGCTACCAGCGGATTCTGCCGGTGTCCGAGGTGGAGTTCGAGGTCGGCGCGGAGCCGGTCACCGCGGGCGGGCTCACCGCTCGCATCGTCGGGTTGGCGAGCGTCCACTTCGACGTCACCCGCGAACTACCCTTCCGCGCGACGGTCCTCAGCCTGAGCGATACCGAGCACGTGGTCGTGCTGGTGCTGCACCACATCTCCGCCGACGGCGCGTCGCTGCGTCCGCTGCTGCGGGATGTGGTGGCCGCCTACCTGTCCCGGGCTGAGGGCGAGGCTCCGGCCTGGTCGCCGCTGCCGGTGCAGTACGCCGACTACACGCTGTGGCAGCGCGAGATCCTCGGCGCGGAAACCGATTCCGAGTCGATCGCCGCCGCGCAGGTCGCCTACTGGACCGCTCAGCTGGCGGATCTGCCCGAGCAGATCGAGCTGCCCGCCGACCGGCCGCGGCCGGAGGTCGCCACCAATGCCGGTGGCACGCATGACTTCTCGATCGACGCCGAGCTGCACCGCGCCCTGACCGGCGTGGCCCGCGAGCACGACGTCACCCTGTTCATGCTGGTGCACGCCGCGCTGGCCACGTGGGCGTCGCGCCTGTCGCGGGCCACCGATATCGCCATCGGCACCCCGATCGCCGGTCGCGGCGAGCGTGCGGTGGACGACCTGGTCGGCATGTTCGTCAACACTTTGGTGCTGCGCAGCGAGGTGCGCCCGGACGCCGCCTTCCGCGACCTGCTGGCCCAGGTGCGCCGCACCGACCTGGCCGCGTTCGCGCACGCCGACGTGCCGTTCGAGCGGCTGGTCGACGTGCTCAGCCCGGTCCGCTCGCAGGCGCACCACCCGCTGTTCCAGGTGGCGTTGACCTTCGAGGCCGCCAGCGCCAAGGACGCGCAGAACGTATCGCTGCCGGGCCTGGAGCTCGAGGTCGTCGAATTCGACCCGGGCACCGCCAAGTTCGACGTGCAGCTCACCGTGAGCGAGCGCGCCGACGGCTCGCTCGGTCTGTCGTGGAACTACGCCACCGATCTGTTCGACGCCGAGACCGTGGCCTCCTTCGCCGACCGCCTGGTGCGCGTCCTGCGCACGGTCGCCGAGGACCCGGCCGCCCTCATCGGCGATATCGACCTGCTCGGCGAGAGCGAACGCCACGACGTGGCCGAGAACTGGGTCTCGGCGGGCGAGGACATCGGCGACAGCGACGCCACCCTGTCGAGCCTGTTCGACCTGGCCGTGGCCGCCTACCCGCAGCAGGTCGCGGTGCGCTTCGGCGAGGAGGAGCTCAGCTACTTCGAGCTGGACCGGCGCGCGAACGTGCTGGCGCGCAGGCTGATCGCCGAGGGCGCGGGACCGGAATCGCTGGTGGCGGTGCTGCTGCCGCGTTCGGCGGACCTGGTCGTGGCGTTGCTGGCCGTGATCAAGACCGGTGCGGGTTACGTGCCGATGGATCCGACCAACCCGGCCGACCGCATCGCCTACGTGCTCTCGGATGCCAAGCCGACCAGCGTGATCACCGATTCGACCGTGCAGGTCGAGTTGCCGCACGACCTGAACAAGGTGCTGCTGGACGGGTTCTCGCTGGAGGCAGGTGACATCGAGGACGCGGCCGACGCGCCCGTCACCGACGCCGATCGGCGCAGCCCGCTGCGCCCGGACCACGTCGCCTACGTCATCTACACCTCCGGCTCGACCGGCCGCCCCAAGGGCGTGGCCGTGGCGCACCGCAACGTGGTGCGGCTGATGGCCAACACCGATCGCGAGTTCGGTTTCGGGCCCGAGGACGTGTGGACGCTGTTCCACTCCTACGCCTTCGACTTCTCGGTGTGGGAGCTGTGGGGCCCGCTGCTCTACGGCGGCAAGCTCGTGGTCGTCGACTACTACGTGTCGCGTTCGCCCGAGCAGTTCCTGGAACTGCTGCGCCGCGAACGGGTCACGGTGCTCAACCAGACCCCGTCGGCGTTCTACCAGCTGGCGGAGGCCGATCGGATCTCCGCGAGCGACGAGCCGCTGGCGCTGCGCTACGTGATCTTCGGCGGTGAGGCGCTCGAGCTGCGGCGTCTGTCGGATTGGGTTGCCCGCCACGGCGATTCCACCCCGTACCTGGTCAACATGTACGGCATCACCGAGACCACCGTGCACGTGTCGGTGCGGGTGCTCGACGCCGACACCATCGCCGCCGCCACCGGGTCGGTGGTCGGCCGGGCCATCGCGGGCCTGCGGGTGTACGTGCTCGACGACCGCCTGCACCCGGTTCCGGTTGGTGTCGCGGGTGAGATGTATGTGGCCGGACCGCAATTGGCGCGCGGCTACCTGGGCCGCCCGGACCTGTCGGCGACCCGCTTCGTCGCCAGCCCGTTCGGCATCCCGGGTGAGCGCCTGTACCGCTCCGGTGACGTGGCGCGCTGGAACCGTTTCGGCGAGCTGGAATACCTGGGCCGTGCCGACGATCAGGTCAAGGTGCGCGGCTTCCGTATCGAGCTCGGCGAGATCGAGTCCGCGGTGCTGGCGCAGGACGGCGTCACGCAGGCCGCGGTCATCGTGCGCGAGGACCAGCCGGGCGATCAGCGGATCGTGGCGTACGTGGTGCCCGGCGAGGGTGCCGCGGTCGCCGTGGACGCCGTGCGCGACGGTGCCGCCGAACTGCTACCGGCCTACATGGTTCCTTCGGCCGTCGTGGTGCTGGACCGGATTCCGTTGACCGTCAACGGCAAGCTGGACCGCCGCGCGCTCCCGGCCCCGGCCGTGCAGGCGCGGGCCTTCCGTGCGCCGGAGACCCCGATCCAGGAAACCGTGGCCGGTGTGTTCGCCGATGTGCTCGGCCTGGACCGGGTCGGCCTGGACGACGACTTCTTCGATCTGGGCGGCAACTCGCTCATCGCCACCCGCGTGGTGTCGCGTATCGGTGCCGCCCTGGACACCACGGTCGCGGTGCGGACCCTGTTCGAGGCGAGCACGGTCGAGGCTTTGGCCGCCCGTATCGAATCGCATGCCGACGGCGCCTCGCGCGCCAAGCTGGTGGGCCGCGCCCGCACGCCGGGCGAGCTGGTGCCGCTGTCGTTCGCGCAGCAGCGCATGTGGTTCCTCAACCAGTACGACACCTCCTCGGCGGCCTACAACCTGCCGCTGGCGATCCGCCTCACCGGTGAGCTCGACACCGCCGCACTGGAACTCGCGGTCGCCGATGTGGTCCGCCGGCACGAGTCGCTGCGCACCCGCTACCCGGAGCACGGCGGCACGCCGATGCAGGTGGTGGTGCAGGCCGAGGAGATCGCGCTCGACCTGCGGCCGGTCACGGTCACGGCCGAGGATCTGGTCACCACGGTGACGGCGTTCGCGACGCTGGGCTTCAATGTGGCCGAGCAGGTTCCGCTGCGCGCCCGGTTGTTCCGCGTCGGTGGTGAGGACGCCACCGAGCACGTGCTGGTCGTGGTGGTGCACCACATCGCGGGTGACGGCTTCTCCATGTCGCCGCTGGCGCGCGACGTGATGGTCGCGTACACCGCCCGCACCCAGGGCGCGGTGCCCGGCTGGGCCCCGCTGGCGGTGCAGTACGCCGACTTCGCCGTCTGGCAGCGCGAAGTGCTGGGCTCGGAAGAGGATTCGTCCTCGATCATGGCCCGGCAGGTCGCCTACTGGCAGCGGGTGCTCGGCGGCGTGCCCGACGAGCTGGCCCTGCCCACCGACCGCCCGCGTCCGGCCATCGCCTCGCATCGCGGTGCGACGCTGGCGCGGACGCTCTCGCCCGAGCTCATCGCGGGTCTGGAAGACGTTGCCCGGCAGCGCGGTTCGTCGCTGTTCATGGTCATGCACAGCGCTCTCGCGGTGCTGCTGGCCCGGCTGTCGGGTGGCGACGACATCGCCATCGGCACCCCGGTCGCCGGTCGAGGCGAGGCCGCGCTGGACGACCTGGTCGGCATGTTCGTCAACACGCTGGTGCTGCGCACCGGCATCGACCCGGCCGAGTCGTTCACCGATCTGCTGGATCGGGCCCGCCACACCGACCTCGACGCCTTCGGCAATGCCGACGTGCCGTTCGAGCGGCTGGTGGAACTGCTGGCCCCCGAGCGCTCGCAGGCCCGAAACCCGCTGTTCCAGGTCATGCTGGCGTTCCAGAACTTGGATCGCACCAGCATCGAACTGCCCGGGCTAGCGGTGTCGACGCTGGATCTCGCGGAGAACATCTCGCGGTTCGATCTCCAGTTCACGCTGTCGGACGCCGAATCCGGTATGGCACTGGCGCTTACCTATGCCACGGATCTGTTCGACGAGGCCACCGCGGCCGGGTTCGCGCAGCGCTGGGTGCGGGTGCTGGAAGCCGTCGCCGCCAACCCCGAGATCGGGGTCGGCGCGATCGACATCCTGGACGCGGCCGAGCGCACCGATCTGGTCGCCCGCTTCGGCCTGCCCGCCGTCCCGGCGCGCACCCTCCCGGAGCTGATCGCCGACGCCGTCGCCATCGATCCGGCCGCCCCCGCGGTCGTGTTCCAGGGGCGCAGTCTGTCCTACGGCGAGCTGGACTCCCGCTCGAACCGCTTGGCGCGCTTGCTCATCGAGCGCGGCATCGGCACCGAGGATCTGGTCGCCGTCGCGATTCCGCGGTCGGACGACTCGTACTTCGCCGAATGGGCGGTCACCAAGACCGGTGCGGCGTTCGTGCCGGTCGACCCGAACTACCCGGCCGACCGCATCGCGCACATGGTCACCGACTCGGGCTCGCCGGTCGGCTTGACCGTGGCGTCGGTGCGCGCGGACATGCCGGACTCGGTCGAGTGGCTGGTGCTCGACGAGCTGGAGCTGAATGCGTTCGCGGACACCGCGATCGAGGCTTCGGAGCGGGTACGCCCGCTGAGCCCCGAGCACCCGGCGTACGTCATCTACACCTCCGGTTCGACCGGTGTGCCCAAGGGCGTCGTGGTCACCCACGCCGGTCTGGCCAACTTCACCGTCGAGCAGGCCGAACGCTATGCGCTCGATTCCTCCTCGCGGGCACTGCATTTCGCGTCGCCGTCGTTCGACGCGTCGATGCTGGAATTCCTGCTGGCCATCGGCAAGGGCGGCACCCTGGTGGTCGTCCCGCCGGGCACCTACGGCGGCGAGGAGCTCGCCGAGCTGATCCGCCGCGAGCAGGCCACTCACGCCTTCATCACCCCGGCCGCCCTGTCCACCTTCGGACCGGCGGGCCTGGACTCGCTGCGCGTGCTCGTCGCCGGTGGTGAAGCCGTACCGGCCGATCTGGTCGAGAAGTGGGCGGTTCCGTTGGCGGACGGCACGATTCGTGCCTTCCACAACGGCTACGGCCCCACCGAGACCACCATCATGACGAATATCAGCGACGCGCTGGTGCCGGGTGATCTGGTCACCATCGGCGGCCCCATCCGGGGCATGCAATCGCTGATCCTCGACAACCGGCTGCGGCCCGTTCCGGTGGGTGTCGCGGGTGAGCTGTATCTGTCGGGCATCCAGCTGGCGCGCGGCTACCACGCGCGGCCGGGCCTGACCGCCGATCGCTTCGTGGCCAACCCCTACGTCGACGGCGAGCGCATGTACCGCACCGGCGACGTCGTGCGGTGGACGCCGGACGGCCTGGTCGAATATGTCGGCCGGTCCGACTTCCAGGTCAAGGTGCGTGGTTTCCGCATCGAGCTCGGTGAGATCGACGCCGCGCTGGCCTCGCACGAGAGCGTCGACTTCGCGGTCACCGTCGGCCACAAGAACGCCGCGGGCGCGACCTCGCTGGTGTCGTACGTGGTTGCCACGCCGGGTCATTCGATCGATGTCGCGGCCGTGACCGCGCACGTCGAGGGCCGTCTGCCCGCGTACATGGTGCCGTCCTCGGTCATGGTCATCGACCGGGTGCCGCTGACCCCGGTCGGCAAGCTGGACCGCCGGGCCCTGCCCGAGCCGGTCTTCGCGACCGAGGTGGTCTTCCGAGCCGCGCGTAATCCGTTGGAGCACACCATCGCCGAAGTCTTCGCCGAGGTGCTGGGCCTCGAGCGGGTCGGTATCGACGATTCGTTCTTCGCGCTGGGCGGCGACTCGATCGTCTCCATCCAGTTGGTGTCGCGGGCCAAGGCGCGCGGCGTGGTGTTCTCCCCGCGCGACGTGTTCGAGCAGCGCACCGTGTCCGGGCTGGCCGCGGTCGCGCAAACCGCTGACGGCCAGGACGATTCGACGCCGCAGCTGACCGAGCTGCCCGGCGGCGGCGTGGGTGTCATGCCGTTGACGCCGGTGGTGCGGTTCATGGCCGGACGGCCGGGCGAGTTCGGCCGGTTCAACCAGACCATGGCCCTGGAGCTGCCGATCGGCATCGATCGCGCGGGCATCGCCGCCACCGTCGGCGCGGTCATCGACCGCCACGACATGCTGCGGGCGCGCCTGCGCCGGGTGCCGGACGCGGACTGGATCGTCGAGACCGCCGCTGCCGGAACGATCGACGCGGATTCGCTGATCGACCGCACCGAGTTCGACGCCGCCGTCACCGACGCGCAGCTGGTCGAGATCGCCACCGCCGCACTGGATGCGACCCTCGACAAGCTGGATCCGGCTGCCGGACAGGTCATCCGGTTCGTGTGGCTGGAACCGTCGGACAGCTCTCGGGCCGGTCGCGTCGTCGTCGCCGCGCACCACCTCGTGGTCGACGGTGTGACCTGGCGAATCCTGGTGCCGGACTTCGTCGCCGCGTGGGGTCAGCTGTCCGCGGGACAGACTCCCGAGCTGGTCGCCCCGGCCACCTCCATGCGCACCTGGGCGCACGCCCTCGAGCGGGAGGCCGCCACCGACGAGCGCGTCGCCGAGCTGGCGTTCTGGCGTGAGGTCGTCGAGGGCCCGGATCCGCTGCTCACCGAGCGCGCCATGGATCCGGCCGTGGATGTCACCGCGACCATCGCCAAGCATCGCGTCGAGCTGTCGGCCGAGGCCACCAAGTCGCTGCTGACCACCGTGCCCGCGCTGTTCCACGGCGGCGTGAACGATGGTCTGCTGACCGCGCTCGCGTTGGCGGTGGCCAAGTTCCGTGCCGCCAAGGGACTGGGGGAGAAGTCTGCCCTCGTCCGGTTGGAAGGCCACGGGCGTGAGGAAGAGGTCGTGCCCGGTGCCGACCTGTCGCGCACGGTCGGCTGGTTCACCGCGATCTTCCCGGTGCGCTTCGACCTGTCGGGGATCGACGTGGACGCCGCTCTCACCGGCGGTCCCGCCATGGGACGCGCCATCAAGGCCGTCAAGGAGCAACTGCTTTCGGTGCCGGACAAGGGCATCGGTTACGGCCTGCTGCGCTACATGAACTCCGACACCGCCGCGCAGCTGCCCAAGCAGCTGCCGGGCCAGGTCAGCTTCAACTACCTGGGCCGCGTCAACGACGCCGATGTGCCCGAGGCGCTGCGCGGATTCGGCTGGATCCCCGCCGCCGACCTCGCCGATCTGGCCGGGGCCTACGACGCCGACATGCCCGCCATGGCCCCGATCGACATCAACGCCATCGTGACCGGTGACAAGCTGACCGCGAATATCGGCTACCCGAGCACGCTGCTGGGCGCCGAGGAGATCGCCGAGTTCGCGGCGCTGTGGACCGCGGCGCTGGAAGCCGTTGCGCAGCACGCCGAATCGGCGCAGGCCGGTGGACACACCCCGTCCGACTTCGGGCTGGTGCACGTCACCCAGGCCGATATCGACGGCTGGGAGCGCAAGTACGGCGAGCTGAGCCAGGTGTGGCCGCTGTCGGCGCTGCAGGGCGGTCTGCTCTTCCACGCGCAGCTCGCCGCCACCTCGGTGGACGTCTACACCGCACAGGCCGTGCTCACCCTCGAAGGACGGGTGGACGCCGACCGGCTGCGGTCGGCCGCGCAGGCGCTGCTCGAGCGGCACGAAATCCTGCGCACCGCCTACGTCAACGATGCGTCGGGCGTGCCGGTGCAGGTGGTCATCGACGGTGTGAAGGTGGCGTGGACCAACCACGACCTCACCGATATCGCCGATGACGCGGCCCGCGCCGCGCGCGCGGCGGAGATTCTGGCCGCCGATCGGGTGCAGCGTTTCGACCTCACCGAACCGCCGCTCATTCGCTACACGCTGGTGCGCACCGGTTCGGGCAGCTACCAGCTGGCCGTGGCCAACCACCACATCCTGCTCGACGGCTGGTCCATGCCGCTGCTCATGCAGGACCTGCTGGTGCTCTATGCCACGCACTCCGACAGCGCCGTGCTGCCGCCGGTGCGGTCCTACCGCT